>JAGODO010000228.1 GCA_017998165.1 Flavobacteriales bacterium
GGTGCCGAGCATGCTGCTCTGGGTGCTGTACTCGCGCATCAGTGGGATCCGCAATGCGCTCATCAAATTCGTGGTGGTGCCCTTCGCCTTCTTCGTCCTGGTGGCCGGTACGATCGCCATCCTGAGCGGTCTTGGGGACGCGTTGGGCAAGTTCTCCCTCGAGAACGCGGTGACCACCACCATGATCACCAACCAGGACATGATGCGCAATACGGAGTACAGTTCGAACTACTTCGACATCGGTGAAATGGACGGCACCTGGACCGGGCTCTTGGGCAAGGCACCGACGGCTGTGTTCGCCGCGCTGTTCAGGCCGCGGCTGGATGAAGCGCGCAACGCGGTGATGCTCATCAGCGGACTGGAGAACGCCTGGCTCCTCTGGCTCGTCATCAGCAGCTTCCTGCGGGCGCGGATCGTGTTCGTGCCGCGGTTCATCTTCGGCAACCCGATCGTGCTGATGTGCCTGTCGTTCTCCGTCGTGTTCGGCTTCGTGATCGGCATTTCCACGCCCAACTTCGGGGCCTTGGTGCGGTTCAAGATCCCGATGCTCCCCTTCTTCATTACGGGCCTCATCGTCATCAACTACATTGTCCAACTCGACCGGCATTACCGGAATCGGAACAAGCGGCTGAACCTGGCGGACATCCGGCAGGGCACGGCCCACTTGAAGCCGGAGGATGATGTGCCGCTCCGTGGCGGGAAGAAACGGCGGCCCCGGCCCCGGATGACCGAACCCATCCCCGGAGCCGGATGAGCGCGGATGGACGGGCGGGTGTCAAGGCGCCGAGGGCGATACTCGTACTGACCTATTGGGGGTACAACGACGCGTTGGTTCAGACGTACACGTTGCCGTACGTCCGGTTGATGCTGCGGGCGCTCCCAACTGGCAGCCGTGTTCATCTGGTGACCTTGGAAAAACAGGATGCGGTCCACGGCCCGGCCGAGGATCCGGGTGTGGTGGTCCATCCCTTCCGATACCGTTCGTTCGGGATAGGCGGCATGGCCATGATGGTCGCGATGTGCTGGAGACTATGGCGGCTGGTGCGGTCCCACCGTGTCGACACGATACATGCCTGGTGTACGCCGGCCGGGATGCTCGGCTACATCCTTTCCGTGCTCACGGGCCGGCCCTTGGTGATCGACAGCTATGAACCCCATGCGGAGGCCATGGTGGAGAACGGGACCTGGCGGCGTGGAAGCGTGGCGCACAGGGTGCTCTTCCTCTTCGAACGACTCCAGACCCGGCGGGCGAAGGTGCTCATCGCGGCCACCGAGGGCATGCGCGGGTATGCCCTGGAGAAATACGGGAGGACGAACGCACAGTGGTTCACGAAGCCCGCGTGTGTCGATCTGGATCGCTTCTCCGACCGCAACGTCAAGCGCCCGGAATTGCTGCGGTCCATGGGGATGGAAGGCCGGATCGTCGCGCTCTATGCGGGCAAATTCGGCGGGATCTACCTGGGCCAGGAAGTGTTCGACCTGTTGCGCGCGGCCCAAGACCATTGGGGCGACCGGCTGCGTGTCCTGCTGCTCACGTCGCACACGATGGAAGAGCTGGGCCCGCTCATCGACAAGGCGGGTATGGACCGTGGCCTCTTCACCATGCGTTGGGTGCCGCACACTGAAGTGCCGGACCTCATGGGCCTGGCCGACTTCGCGCTCACGCCCGTGAAACCGGTGCCGACCAAGCGCTATTGCACCCCGGTGAAGGACGGGGAGTATTGGGCCTTGGGCCTGCCGGTGATCATCACCAAGGATATTTCCGACGACTCCGGGATCATCAAGGAGAACGGGATCGGGAGCGTGCTGACGGATCTGGACCGGAGCGGGTATGAGCGTTCGGTGAGCGAGATCAGTGCGCTGATCACCGGCCTTTCCAGGAAGCAGTTGTACGATCGGATCCGGCCCGTGGCCATGCGTTTCCGCGGATTCGACCGCGCTGAACGTATCTATGCCGCCATCTATGGCCACTGAAAGGATCCTGGTGACCGGGGGGGCGGGCTACATCGGCTCGCACACCCTCGTGGAACTGCTTGGTGTTTCCGGCATCGAGGTGGTCTCGGTGGACAACCTGTCCAATGCCGACGGATCGGCGTTCCGACGCATCGAAGGGATCACCGGTATCCGGGTGAGGAACCACGTCATCGATCTGTGTGACGGTGCCGCATTGGATGCGCTGATCGGACGCGAAGGACCGTTCACCGGGGTGATCCACTTCGCGGCCTTCAAGTCGGTGCCGGAATCGATGGCCGATCCGCACAAATACTACCACAACAACGTGCTGTCGTTGTTGAACGTGCTGCAGGCGACGGTGAAGCACCGGATCAGGCGTTTCATTTTTTCTTCCTCCTGCTCCGTCTACGGCAACATCGAACGGATGCCGGTGAGCGAATCCACCCCGTTGGGCAGGGCGGAATCGCCTTACGCGCACACCAAACAGATGGGAGAACGCATCGTTGAGGAGTACGCCCGTGCGCATGACGCATTGAACGCGGTGAGCCTCCGGTACTTCAACCCCGTAGGCGCGCACGCGTCCGGGCTGCTGGGCGAGGATCCGATCAACCCGCCGAGTAGCCTGGTGCCTGTGATCACCCGTACAGCGATCGGGAAAATGACGAAGGTCACCGTATTCGGAACGGACTACCCTACACGCGACGGATCATGCATACGGGACTACGTTCATGTGTCGGATATCGCTTCCGCCCATGTGAAGGCCCTGGCGCGTGCGGCCAGCGGTCGGCGGGGTGTGGAGGTCTTCAATCTGGGGACCGGCCAGGGCGTGAGCGTGCTGGAAGCGATCGCGGCGTTCGAAGAAGTGAGCGGCATGCGGCTCCCGCATGAACTGGGTCCACGGCGGGCCGGCGATGTCGAGGCCATTTGGTCGGATACCGCCCGTTCTGCTCGTGAGCTCGGTTGGACCGCGCAACGCGACCTGCGGACGATGATGGGTTCAGCCTGGAAGTGGGAGCAGAACCTGGCGACGGGAAAATGAACCGGATCCCGGCAGGTGCGCCTTGGGCTCCCGGGATCGCTCTCAGGGTCGGGGGGGCGGCATCACCCGTGCGCGCAGCGCCCCCCAGAACCTGCCGCGCCTGAACAGGTCACGGGTCATGAAGCGGCGTAAGCGCCGCCAAGCCATGCGGAGTTGCTCCGGGGAAGGCGCGGGCCGGAGCGCGAGCATCCAGCGGAAGAGCTCCATGTATCCCCGGTGGACCAGTCGCGCATCACTCGTCGCCGAGGGATGACCGATGCGATAGTGCAGCACTTCCCGCGGCGTGCTCACATAGGCTCCTTGCCGCGCGATGCCCAGATAGAACGCGCAGTCCTCGGAGTGGGCCATGTGTTCGGGGAAGCGGTACGCATGACCGGGCAGTCGGCGGACCATCCATGTGTTCCCGGCGAAGCAGGAACCGTCCAGGGCCATGAGCGCATCGAACGGCATGCCCGAATACCAGGGTGAGCGCACCCAGATCGTCCGGCCGCTCCGGTTGTCGAACGCGCGCATGGCGCCATCAGCGAAGTGCGCCGATGGATGTCGCAGGAACAGGTCGTAGCGCAGGCGCAGGGCATCCTTCGGCAATCGGTCATCCGCGTCCAGGAAACAGAAGAACTCACCCCGCATGCTGGCAAGGCCGCGATTGCGCGCGATGGAAACGCCGCCGACCGGCTCCGTCAGTACGTTGATGCGGGGGTCGGTGAATGAAGTCGCGATAGCGGCGGTGCCGTCCTGCGAGCCATTGTCCACCACGATGAGTTCCCAGTTCGTCCAGGATTGCTCCAGCACGGACCCGATGCACTCGCCCAGGAACGGTTCGGCATTGTGCGCTGGCAGGATGATGGAAATGAGCGGACCTCCCGCGTTCGTCACCAACAAACGCGCGTCCGTTCCTTTTCCGATGGACGGGGTCATCCGGATGTGGGCGGTTTCATGAACACCGACCGGATAAAGGCCAGGTCGGACGGACGCAGCAGGAAGAGGTCCGCGACGGGGATGTGCAGGCGGAAGCGGATCACCAGACAGGTCACGGTGAGGATGGCGGAATAGGCGATGGTACTGGCGATGGACGCACCGTTGATGCCCATGCGCGGGATGAGCACGAGGTCGAGCACCACGGTGATGATCGCCGCGATGATGGCCCCGTAGAGGTTGAAGCGCAGCAGGCCGCGCTGCGTGAGCACCACGGCGAGCAATTTGTACGCGCAGCTGAAGACGATGCCCGGGAGCAGTACGCGCAGGGCGGTGACCGACCCGGAGAACTCCTCGCCGTACAGCCAGGGCAGCAACCATGGCGCGATGATCCCGGTGATGATGCAGAGGAACGCCACGGACGTGAAGTTCAACCGGGCGATGGTCTTGAAGCGGCGCATCACGGAATCATCGGTGCTGGAGTAGAGATAGGGCTGCACCACGCGTGAGAGCGGCTCGGGTATGTTGAAGAAGAGCTGGCCGACACCCACGGCGACGGCGTAGAGACCGAGGTGCGCTTTCCCGACGTAGGGGTACAATACCCAGATGTCGAACCGGTAGCTCACCAGATTGATGATGTTCACCAGGTAGCCCATCAGCGAGAAGGCCATGAACGGCCGGATGACGGACCAGTCCCGCATGGGTCGGGGCGGCAGGCCGATCCGGCGCACATAGACGATGGTCCAGATCAGGGCTTGGGCGGAGATGCCGAACAGGGTGATCCCAAGGGCCAGGGGAAGCACATGGTGCGGCGCGATATCGTGCCGCAGGAACCAGACCATGGCGAAGCCCCCGCAGCTGAACGCGGCGGTGAGGATGCTCATCCGGTTGAGGATGTTGAAGAGCTTGAGGCCCTGTACCATGGCGGCGATGAACGTGATCCATTGGCCGATGAGCACGGAGAGCAGCACGTAAGCGTAGAACGCCGGATGCGCCAGTTTGCCCGGGAAGAAGATGTCGCGGATGCGGTGGTCGATCGTGATCCCGGCCAGGATGAGCGGAACCACGACGAGGTTCACCAGGAAGGCCGACGCGGCCATGCCTACGGCCACGCGCTGGTCCCCGCCGCTGCGGGCCGTGTGGTACATGAGCCCCAGTCCGAAGTTGAAGCCCAGGATCATCATCAGGTAGATGACGAGGTTCTGCAGGACGGCGAAATCACCGCGTCCTTCATCGCCGAGCACGTTGGTCATCAACGTGCTGGCCACGAAATAGAGCACCAGCGTGGGGGCCTGTGCGGCGAACGTGAAGAATATGCTGCGCTGGATGCTCACTTCGGCGGTCGTATCGCGGAGCGGGCGGGGCTCATTGGAGGACGAACCGTTTCCGGACCGGTCGGACGATCACGGCGGGATGGCTGATCAGGGCTTTCAGGAAGAAGCGCGCGGCGCGCACGCGTTCGTTGGTGAACTTCCACCAGCTCCCCCCGATCGCCCAGTAGAGGTTGGCCATGCATCGGCGACGGAACATGCGGTCGGCAAGGAGCCCATCGCGACGGGCCTTCCAGAAGAGCCGCAAGTGGTCGCGCTCGAACAGGGCGATGCTCTTGCTCATGCTCCCCGGCACCACACGGTAAAGATTCTGCGCCGTGTCCAGCCTCTTGTAAGTGAAACGTCGTGCGAGCGCGATGGCCAGGTCCTGGTCCGCGGCGTTGGAAAGGTGTTCGTCCAGCCGCACGCCCGCGTCGTAGCATTTCCGCCGGGCGAGCACATTGCTGCAGGGCGTGGGCACCGCCGTCGTCGCGCCGATCAGGACGGTCCGTGTCACATCACCATCGGTCCCTTTGAGGATCGCTCCTGTGGGCTTCAGGTCGGCATCGCAGATCACCAGGTCACCGTACACCCAATCCACGTCATGCTCGTGGATGCCTTGGAGCTTGATGGCGAGATTCTCCGGCAACATGGCGTCATCCCCGTCCATGAAGCAGATATGCTCGCCGTTGGCGAGCGCGAGGCCCATGTTCCGGGCGGCGCTCACTCCCGCGTTGGCCTGGTCAACGATGCGCAGGCGTGGATCGTCAACGGCCAGCAGACGTTGGAGCGTATCATCCGTCGATCCGTCGTTCACCACGATCAGT
>JAGODO010000229.1 GCA_017998165.1 Flavobacteriales bacterium
GTTGACGCTCCATAGCGCGGTCCTCTGTGGGGCAGGGATGCTCGCCATGCCGATGGTGCATGCCCAACAGGACCCCATGTACAGCCAGTACATGTTCAATACGCTGGCTTTCAACCCGGCCTATGCGGGCAGCGCGGATGTGTTCACGGCGATGGTGTTGAGCCGCCATCAATGGGTCGGCTTCGCTGGTGCGCCATCCACGCAAACGCTCGCCTTGCACTCGCCTCTTCCCGGCCAGACGCTTTCGCTCGGGGGCGAACTGGTGCATGATGTGAGCGGGCCCGCCAAGCAGAGCAGCGCCTTCGCGGACGCGGCTTATCGCATCCGCACAGGTGCCGACACGCGCCTTGCTTTCGGGGTGAAGGCCGGCGTCAATTTCTTCCAAGCGGACATCGCCGCGCTACGTACGGTGGATGCGGATCCCGTTAATGCGAACATCAGCGGAAAGCTGCTGCCCAATCTGGGTTTCGGGATGTTCTGGCATTCTCCCACTTACTATGTCGGCCTCAGTGCCCCGAAGCTGCTGGAGAACACGATCGGCTCGGATGGTGGCGTGGTGACCAATCGCGAGTTCCGGCACTATTTCCTGATGGGCGGCTATGTGATGGACGTGAACCGCGACCTGAAGTTCAAGCCTTCCGTGCTGATGCGCGTAGTGCAGGGTGCGCCGCTATCGCTGGACCTCAACGCCAATTTCCTGCTGCGCGACAAGGTCTGGTTCGGCGGGATGTACCGCTTCGGGAACGGGTTCGGCTTCATGGCCCAATACCGGTTCAATGAACAATTGAGGGGTGGATATGCGTTCGACCTGACGACCACCCGCATCGGCGCCTATAACGCCGGCACGCACGAGATCATGGTCTCGTACGATCTCCGGTTCACCCAGGGTCGCACCATTTCACCCCGTTACTTCTGATGGGCAAGGCGATCCGGCATATCCTGCTGCTGGCGGCGATCGCACTGGCGTTCGTCGGTCGCGCCCAACATGGCGGCGATCCCGATGCCCATACGCGCATCGCGGACCATCACTATCAGCGCATGGCCTATGCGCCCGCCGCCAGGGAGTACAAGCTGGCGGCCGAACTCGGTGCGACGAACGAGCATGTGACCAAGCGTCTGGCGGATTGCTACATGAAGCTCGGCGACACCGAACGCGCCGAGCCATGGTATGCCCAGGTCGTGAAATACCTCAACGTGCGCCCCTTGGACTACTACAACTATGCCCAGGCGCTGAAGGGGAACGCCAAATACGCCGAAGCGGAGATCTGGATGGACAAGTACCTGGCCGTCGCCCAACCCGAAGGTCAGGCGCCGCACAGCAACATCGGTGATTTCGCCAAGAAGTTCACTTACGGCATGGACCGCTTCACGGTGAGGTCGGTTTCCGTGAACACGCGGTTCTGTGACATGGCCACCACCTGGAGCGGCACGCAGAGCGTGATCTTCAGCAGCAGCCGCAACGAACGCACCGGCATCCAGCGTCGGGCCGCATGGAATGACCAGCCTTTCCTGGACATGTATACGGCGGATCGTCAGCCCGGCGGCGACCTGGTGAACCCTAGGCGATTGTCCGGCAACGTGAACGGACCGCTCCATGAAGGCCCCGCCGTTTGCGACGCCTCCGGAAACACGCTCTGGTACACGCGCAACAGCGCCGTTCGCGGAAAGAGCGGGACCATACAGCTCGGCATCCTGCGCGCGCGGAGGATCGGCAATGAATGGCGCGGGGAGGACCCTTTCACGTTGAACAATCCCGAGACTTCCACAGGGCATCCCGCGCTTTCAGCGGATGGACGCACGCTTTTCTTCGTGAGCGACATGCCCGGTGGTCACGGTGGCACGGACCTCTACATGTGCAAGGACCAGGGTGGTCGCTGGGCGGAACCCGTGAACCTGGGCCCGGCGGTGAACACCATCGGCAACGAAGCCTTCCCTTTCATGGGAAGCGACGGTACGCTCTACTTCGCCAGTACGGGGCTTCCGGGTCTCGGTGGCTTCGATGTGTTCGCGGCCCAGCGCGGGGAGAGCGACGAATACGCGGTGGCCATCAATCTGGGCGCGCCGGTGAACGGGCCGAAGGACGACTTCGCTTTCATCATCGATGCGGCCAACAAGACCGGGTATTTCACCAGCAACCGGCCGGGCGGACAGGGCGATGATGACATCTACATGTTCCTGATGCATACCCCGCTGGAACAACGCTACCTGTGCACGGGAACGGTGATCGACGATGATACAGGGTTGCCGCTCATCGAGGTGGAGGTCACGCTGATGGATGACAAGGGCGCGGTCCTGGAGACCAAGCAGACGGACATCAACGGCAAGTATTCCTTCCCGGTCGAAACGGACAAGGAGTATCGCGTGGTGGCGCGGATGAAGGGGCGGTTCGATGGGGAACAGCACCTGAGCACGGAGAACATCGCCAAGCAGCAGATCGTGGCGCGCGATATACACCTCGTGCCTGACGCCGGCATCTGGCTGCGCGGGGCGGTGCGTTACAAGGGGCGGCTCGGGTTCATGGAGGGCGTGAACGTGAGCTTGGTGAACCTGGGCAGTTTCTATACGGAGACGCGTGTGACCGGTGCGGGCGGGGATTTCAGTTTCCGCATACAGGCGAACGAGGAGTTCGAGGTGCTGGTGGAGGATCCCGGCTACTTCAGCCTGAGCGTGCCGGTGAAGACGACCGGGATGACCCGCGGCGTGATCGACCTCAACGAAGCGACGGACCTCAGTTTGGAGCCCATCGCCATCGGCACCGCGGTGAAACTCAAATACCAGAAGTGGTCACCCGGCAGCGCGGTGCTCGATCCCGTTGCGAAGACCGAGCTTGATGCGCTGGCCGATCGCTTCCAGGTGAACCCGCAGCTGCTGGTGGAGATCGGTGTACACAGTGATGCGCGGGGCGATGCGACCGAGGAATTGAAGATCACCCAGAAGCGGGCGGATGCCATCGTCGCGCATCTCAAGTCCCGGGGAGTTCCCAAAGAGCGGCTCACCGCCAAGGGCTACGGCATCACCCGCATACTGAACAATTGCGGACCGGGTGTTACCTGCACGGAGGCCGAGCATGCCGAGAACCGGCGTGTGGAATACACCGTCACCGGGATCATCGACGCGAAGTAGGTTCCCGGGTCGGACCGGGCAGCACGTCGAACCGGTAACCTTCCGCCAGAAGAGCTTTCACCACGGCCGGCATGGCCCGGCGCATGCGTTCGTTGCATTTCATGCTATCGTGGAAAACGAGGATGCTGCCCGTGCGGATCCGGCGCAGCATCTCCGACACCCGGTCGTCGTCCGTGTACCGGTCATCGAAGTCATGGGCCAGCACGTCCCACATCACGATGGTGAAGCGCTTGCGAAGAGCGGCGAGTTGTCTGTTGGAGATGCGTCCGTAAGGTGGGCGGAACAGTGCCGTGCCCGTCAATCGCTGGCATGCGAGCACACTGCGGTAGTAGGTGCGGGCCCCGGTCTTCCAGCCGCTGGGATGATCCCAAGTGTGGTTGCCGATGCCATGTCCTTCATCCTTCACGCGCGCGAACAGTTCCGGATGCGCGACGATGTTCTTGCCGATGCAGAAGAACGTGGCTTTCACCCCAAGGCTCGCGAGCGTGTCCAATACCCATGGCGTCGCACCGGGTACCGGCCCATCGTCGAAGGTCAGATAGACCGTCATCCCACCCTCGGGGTCCGCCACCCGCCATAACATCCGGCCGTCGAGCCGCAGCAAGCCGTTGACCGCATCGGTGATGCTGTACGGCCACATGGCTCGGTCTCAGAACCGCACCTTGGAGTTGCGTCGCCCCTGCATTTCCGCGTCCTCGATCTTCGCGTCGTACAGTTCGTCGATCTCCTTCAGGCGGGCCGCGAGGCGATCGCCCAGCACCTTTTGTTTGTGGACGAGGGAGCTGGCTTGAACCATGCGCTCAAGGACCATGTGCGTGAGCTCCATGTCGCTGGCCACCTTCTCCACGAACCGGGGTTCGAGGCTCAGGAAGTGCGCCATGTTCTCGTCCATGATCTGGAAGAGGCGCTCGGTGATGGTGTTCGCCGTGGCCGTATCCCCCGCGTTGTAGTATGCTTCGATGATCGGGAGCATGATGCGGTCGAAAGGCACGTTGCGCTCCGGCATCTTCTCCATCATCAGGTCGAGTACCTGTTTCGCCTCCGCCTTGCGCCCCTCCTCGACCAACGCGTCCGCAAGGGTCGCCAACTGCAGCCGGAGATTGGTGGTCATGCGCAACACGTTCTCGTCGAGATAGATCGGGTCCAGTGTTTCCATGTTGCCCCACTTGAACTTCTCCATCACATTCTTGAGCATGACGTCCGTTCCCACGGAACCGTAGGTGTTCGGGTTCTGCTGCTTGGCGTAGACCGGTACCAGGCGGTAGGCCAGTCCTTCCAGGCGGAAGTAGTTCTGCAGGTTCACGTAGCTGTCCGGGCCCGTGGTTACCGCGAAACAGATGGGCCGTTCCCAATCGTTGTTCGCCACCAGGTCGAGCACCATGAAGTGGTTCTTCAGCACGTACTGCTTCTTCAGCGACCACTTCAGCTCCGGTACCCAATCGGCCGTGTCCTTGGCCGTGAGCATGCCTTTCGGGCCGAAGACGAAGGCACTGTCCACCGGAACGCGGAAGGTCTGCGTGGGGATGAACGCGTCCTTCGTCGTGCGCGAGAACAGGGGCTGCATGTTCTTGTCGTCCGTGGCGAACGCGATCGCTTTTTTCAGATCCATGCCGGCGGATGACTTGTCACGTGGGATGAGTGCCACCACGTCGCGTGTGCCCTGGCGGTATTTCTCAGGCCCCATGGAGAAGGGCACCGGCTTGCTGTCGTAGGCCTGTCGGCGCATCTGGTCGATGTACCAGTCGGTGTTCAACAGGCTCAGGTTCACCACGCGCACATCGGTGCGGATGCCTTCTACTTCCTGCGCGTACCACAGCGGGAATGTGTCGTTGTCGCCATTGGTGAAGAGCACGGCCTGGTCGGGGCAGCTCTGCAGGTAGTCGGCGGCGAGGTCGCGTGCGGGGGTACGCGTGCTGCGATCGTGATCATCCCAGCCATCGGCCACCATCACGGCGGGAATGGTCAGCCCGATCAACGCGGCCAATATGCCCGGTATCCGGTCGTCCTTCATGCCGCGCAACAGGTACATCACACCCAGCGCCGCGCCGGCGACACCGCCCATGTAGAAGAGGGAGAGCGACACCGCGTGATCGTCGCTGTTGATCGTCTCCACCACGTACTTCAACAGTCCGACGCCGATAGCGCCGCCCGCTCCGTAGGCGATATCCTGCCATTTCAGCGTGCGCGCCGCATCGAAGAGGGCGTAAACGCCCAGCCCGATCCACATGGCGAAGGCGTAGAACGACCCCACGTAGGCGTAGTCCCGTTCGCGCGGTTGCAGCGGGGTCTGGTTCAGGTAGATCACGATGGCCGCCCCGGTGAAGAAGAAGAGCAGCATCACGATGGCCCAGTCCCGCACGTTCTTCACCAGTTGATACACCAGCCCGACAAGGCCCAGTATCATCGGCAGCAGGTAGAACTTGTTCATGCCCTTGTTCCCTGTCATGCTCGGGGGCAGCTTGTCCTGGTTGCCCAAGCGCTCCTGGTCGATGAACTTCAGGCCCGTGTACCAATTCCCTTCGAGTATCCCGCTCCCGGTGCTCTGGATGTCGTTCTGCCGGCCGGCGAAATTCCACAGGAAGTAACGCCAGTACATGTGGTTCACCTGGTAGCTGAAGAAGAACCGGAGGTTCTCCATCTGCGTCGGCTTGTAGATGATCGTCGGCTTGTTCTCCCGGTCCGTCCAACGTATCGGCACGCCCTTGAAGTCGCTCCAATCCTTGTACTGCCTCACATGGCTCTCCTGGCTGCTGTACATGCGTGGGAAGAGCATGGTGAACTGCGGCTCGTACATCGGCTCGGAACCCTTGCGATCGTCGGTGATGATGTACTCGTTCTTGATCGACAGTTCAGGTTTGCCCTCCAC
>JAGODO010000230.1 GCA_017998165.1 Flavobacteriales bacterium
TCTCGAAGTTGAACGCGTCGTTCACCTTGTAGTAGTTGCCGATGTCGTGCGTATGGGGGTAGGCGTACTTGGCGAACTCCAGCTTGGTCTCCTCGAACCCGAAGAGGCCCATGATGCCCATCACCTGTGCGGAGGAGAAGCAGTGCGAATCACCGATCTGGCGCGCCAAGGTCATCTTGCTCTCCTCGAAGCCCTTGCTCTCGATGCTCGCCTTCGCTTCGCTGAACTCCCCTTCGCTCATGGGCATGGGGCAACCGATGGGACCCGAGTAGCCGGGCATGCGGTATACCGGTTCGTCCACGGGCGCAGGGGCGGGGTCATCCATGTCGTCGTCCGTCACAGTGGTGGTCGTGTGCGTGGTCGTGGTGGTGGTCGTGGTGGTCGAAGAACCCATACCAGGCTCGGTGAAACCCATGGTCATGTTCACCCCCATGCCATTGATGCCGAGGTTCATGTTCACGTTGTCGCTCGTGCCGGTGGTCTGCGTGGTGGTCGTGGTGCTCTGCGTTCCACCGGTCTGCTGCTGGCCGCCTGTCGGCTGTGAAACCCCATCCTCCTGGAAGTTCGTCGGCTTCGCGCGTTCGGTCTCCGTGACTTTCGTCGTGCCCAGTTCCGCCTGACCCTGCATACGCAGCACATACTCACCCTTCTTGTTGGTGGTCAGCTTGATCGTGTACTCCTTGCCCGGCTCCATCCAGGCGTTCTGCTTCACAGGAGGGATGCCAGCGTCCGCCATCCGAACTACGATGGAAGGGGTGTCGTTGCGCAGCCCCGTGGCTACCACTCGCGTGGCAGGGGCTTCATTCTTCACGTCGCCATCGATGATGAGGGTGAACTTTTCACCCATCTCGGAAAAGACGATGAGATCGCTGGTCTGGGCCTGGGCAGCGGCGAGCGAAAGGAGGCCGGCGAAGGCAAGGAGGGAGAGACGTTCCATGAAGGTGGCTTTTTCGGGTTGGCGAATTTAGTCGGGCATACCGAAGGCAAGGGGTGTGCCACGCGAATGCGCCCTTGGTCCTTGGCTTCTGGCGACCGGCGCAGCAGCGCATCGCCGCGCGGTCAATGCCTTGAAGCGCCTTCCCGCCGTGCGGAACAGCGCTGGCCCGATGCGTGACGTTAGCGGCTTGCGCATCGGAGCCCAAGCCTGGACCAGCGGCCAGAGGCCATTCCGCCAAGGCCGCCTTTCTTTGCGCCGCCATGGAACTGTCCGTTGTCATTCCCCTGTTCAACGAGCGCGAGTCGCTGCCCGAACTCACCGCGCGGCTGCACCAAGTGATCGGGGCCATGGGCGTGGACTATGAGGTGCTCTTCATCGACGACGGCAGCAACGACGCATCCTGGGACGAGATCCAGCGGCTCCATGGTGAGGACCGGCGCATCAAGGGCATCAAGCTGGGCCGCAACTATGGCAAGAGCCCGGCCTTGAACGAGGGCTTCCAAGCGGCTCAAGGCAATGTGGTGGTGACCATGGACGCCGATCTGCAGGACGACCCGGACGAGCTTCCGGAGCTGTACCGGATGATCACGCAGGAGGGCTTCGACCTGGTGAGTGGCTGGAAGAAGAAGCGCTACGACCCGCTCTCCAAGACGATCCCGACGAAGCTCTTCAACTGGGCGACGCGCAGGGCCAGCGGGGTGAAACTGCACGACTTCAACTGCGGTCTGAAGGCGTACCGGAAGGAAGTGATCAAGTCCATCGAGGTGTTCGGTGAGATGCACCGCTACATCCCGTTCATCGCCAAGAAGGAGGGCTTCCACCGCATCGGCGAGAAGGAAGTGAAGCACCACCCGCGCAAATACGGCAGGACCAAGTTCGGCCTGAACCGCTTCATCAACGGGTTCCTCGACCTGCTGACGATCACCTTCGTCTTCCGCTTCGGCAAGAAGCCCATGCACTTCTTCGGGGCCATGGGCACCCTGATGTTCTTCCTGGGCAGCGTGGCCATCCTCTGGCTTCTGGGAGACAAGCTCTGGCACGTCTACCACCATGAACGCGCGCGGTTGGTGGCCGACAACCCGGTGTTCTTCCTCGCCCTCACCGTGATGATCATCGGCTCGCAGCTCTTCCTGGCGGGTTTCGTCGCCGAGCTGGTCGCCCGCAACTCGCCCGAACGCAACGCCTACCGCGTCGACAGGCGCTTGGGACTCTGACGGCGCACCATGGAGGGGCGTCGATCACCCTGGCCGTTCTTCGGTCTGTTCGTCGTGATCCTCCTCGGGCTGCACGCGTATCTGGGCCGCTATGCGCACCCGATGGCCGACGACTTCACGTACGCGCTCAGGGACGTGTCCGTTGGCGCCTGGAACGCTGCGGCGTACGAGTATGCGCACTGGAACGGGCGCTATGCCAGCAACTTCCTCATGCTCTTCGGGCCGATGCGGGGGGGCTTCGAGGCGATCCACCTCTACCGCTTCGTCCCGGCGCTCCTGCTCGCCCTGACCGGCGTCGGTACGTATGCGTTCCTGCGCGCGGCCTTCAGCCCCGGGCTCACGTCCGCGCAGGCCGCTGTCGGTACGCTCACCTGGACCGGGCTCTACACCCATTTGATGCCGGACATGCCGGAGGGTTTCTATTGGTATACCGGAGCGGTCACCTACCAACTGCCCTGCGCGTTGGCATTGATCGCACTGGCGCTGCTGATCCGTGCGGTACGTGATGCCTCGCTCTGGCAGGCAGCGGTGGCCATCCCACTGCTCTTCTTCATCACGGGCTGCAATGAGGTGCTCATGGGGCTGTTGGTCGTCGCAAGCGTCCTTGTCATCGGTCGTTGGTTCGCTTCACGCGGCCGGACATCACTGATCCTGCTCGTGACGGTGCCCGTGATCATCCTGGGTGCTTGTCTGGTCATCCTCGCGCCCGGGAACGAAGTGCGCAGCGCTTTCTACCCGGATCGACATCAATTCTTCCACTCACTGGGCATGAGCGCCCTACAGACGTTGCGCTTCTCCTTCGAGTGGATCAGTTGTCCCGCGTTGTTGCTCCTGAGCGTGATCTGGTGGATGAACCATCGCCATCTCGCGCAACGGTTCCCACTGATCGGCCACGGTTTCGGACTGGAACCCTGGAAGTCGCTTCCCGCGCTGTTCGGGATGGTGTTCCTGTGCGTTTTCCCGGCGTATTGGAGTACCGGCATCCTTGGCCAGTACCGCACGGCGAACGTGGCCTGCTTTTTCTTCCTGCCCCTGTGGTTCGTGAACATCTCCGTGTTCGCCGCCCGCTTCGGTGGAACCGTCCTGCGTTTGCACGATACCGATCGCCGCCGTGTCACTGCGGCTCTGCTGCTCCTCGTCGCCCTCGACTTCGGCTTCACCGGCAACAGCGGCGACGCGATCACCGACCTGACGACCGGCCGCGCGGAACGGGCCGACGAACAATTATGGAAGCGATACGACCTGCTCCACGAAGCGGCCAAGAGCCCGCAACGCATCGCGACCATACCGTTCATCACTGATCGGCCAAGGAGCATCTACGTACTCGATCTGCGAGATCGCCGCTTCCTGGTGAACCAGGACTACGCCCTCTGGTTCGGCCTGAAGGAAGTGCGGCCGTTGATCACGGTTCAGAGGGAGGACGCGAAGGCGACCAACTGATCGGCGAATCGCTTCCACGAAAGCTCTTCCCGCAACTCCGCAATGCGCGACCGGTATGCCGATGCCCGGCCTGAGGCGTGGAACCCGCCAATGGCGCGGGCGATCGCCTCGGCGTCTGGACGGTCCACGATCAGACCGGTCCGGTCGTGCTCCACGCTCTCTTTCAAGCCACCGACGTCTGTGGCGATCACCGGTGTGCCGAAGTGGTAGGCAATGGCCGTGATGCCGCTCTGTGTCGCGCTCTTGTATGGAAGCACCACCGCATCCGCAGCGCTGAAGAACATCGGCACCTCTTGGTCCGCGATGTAGCGGATGTGATCCACAACACGATCCTTCAAGCCATGACGGGCGATGGCCTCGTGGTATTTGCCCATGTCACCATATGGCTCACCGGCGATCACCAGCACATGGTCCGCAGGCAGCTTGGCCATCGCATCGATGAGCAGGTCCAAGCCCTTGTAGTCACGGATGAACCCGAAGAAGAGCGAGACCTTCCGATCATCAGCGATGCCCAACTTCTTGCGCGCTTCCGGCATCGGCAAGGGCGCGCCGAAATGGTCATATAGCGGGTGCGGCAGCAGGATCACCTTCGCGTCCGGCCGAAGGCTGAGCAGGTCGGCCTTCACCTTCCCGCTCATCGCCACGAAGGCGTCGTTGCGCTTCAAGAAGTAGCGCGTGAAAGCCGTGTCGAAGAAGCGCTTTTCGTGCGGGATCACATTGTCCAGGATCGTCAGCGACTTCACGCCCCGCTTCCGCAAGGCCCCGGAAACCGCACCGAGTGATGGGCCGAAGAAGCTCATCCAATACTTCATCAGAAGCACGTCCGGCTTGTCCTTCGCCATGGTTCTCGCCGCACTTGGCCAACTCAACGGCCCAATGCTGCTCACCACACGCGGCGCGTTGATCGGATCCGCGATGTCCTCTGACGTCACCATCTGCGTCTTGCCGGGGAACAGTTTCTCCGGGTACTGCGTGGTGAAGGTGTACGGCGAGACCGCATGGCCTTGGCTTTGCAGTTCGCGCATCAACCGCGCGTTGAACTGCGCGATGCCGCCCCGGAAGGGATGGAAGGTGCTGAGGTAGGCGAAGCGCATGGTCAGTTGTCGGTTGGCGGTTGTCGGTTGTCGGGCTGACGACACAAGCGCGCGATGGAAAACCGTGACAACCTTGAGCAATGGCTCCGCAACGACGGACAACCGACAACCGACAACCGACAACCCTGGATCAAAACGTTCATTTCGTCTCGCGACCTGCCAAGGATTGTGAGCGGATGTTCTCCATCACCGTGCCCACTTCGATGTCCAACATGCAACTGCGTGCCCGCGAGCAGGTGTTGCCGTAGTAGCAATCACAGCCGCTCGTCGGTTGCACGATGGCGCCCCGGCCATAGAGGTGGAATTCGTGCGCGTTGAAGATGTTGTTGAACAGCACCAGCCGCTTGCGCAGCGCGATGGCGATGTGCATCATCATGCTCACCTGCGTCACCACGATGTCCGTGTTCGCCGTGATCGCGAAGAACTCGCGCAGGGAATAGTACCCCGGATAGTAGCAGCCCGTATTCGCCGCGTAACGGGTGTTCAATCCGTCCTCCTGTTTGCCGCCGAGCACCACGGGGAAGAAGCCTTCGGCCTGGAGTGACGTGATCAATGCTGTCCACCGTTCCTCCGGCCAAAGGCGCGTGGTCCAACGGTCCCCACAACCCGTGTTCAGCCCCACGATGGGCTTTCCTTCGGCCTTCGCACGCAGGCTCTCCCACTTCGCCGCGAGCGCTGGATCAACGTCCAATTGGTACTCTTCACCTTGAAAATCGAGGTGGCAGACCTCGAAGATCTCCTCCAGGTAGTTCTTCGTGTTGGCCTTGCTGCGTCCATCGAACAGCCCGGTCACCAGCTTGTGCATGGCGTTCGGGGTGGCCGCATCGATATGCCCGTCCTTCAGGATGAACCCGAATTTCTCCGCGCTCTTCACTTCGCGCAACAACGCGCAGGCCTCCACTTCCTTGTCCAGGTTGATGGCGATGTCGTAGACACCGTTGCGCACACGTTCCAGCCCTGCAAGGTCATAAGCGAGCACCTCGTCGGCCCCGATCTCCTTCCCAGCCTTCGCCCTCGGCACGACATCCGGGCTCTGGGTGATCCAGGTGATGCGGGCATTCGGCCACAACGTCCGGAACCGCACGAGCAGCGGCGACGTGCGGATCACATCTCCCAGGGCACCGAGCTTGATGATCAGGATGCGTTTCGCGGGCACCTCGTACACCGGGCAGCCATCGCACTCGTACCCACGCGCCTTGTTCGGCGCGCACGGGATGTGCCCCCGGAAATGACGGCAATCAAAATGGATGATCGGTGTGGACATGGCCGGTCTGCCGGAAGCGGGGCCGCAAATATGGCG
>JAGODO010000231.1 GCA_017998165.1 Flavobacteriales bacterium
GCTTCCGCTTGCTCGCCGAACGCAAGAAGTACGGCGCCAAGGTGAAGCCCGGGCGGTACCGCGTGGAAAGCGGCATCAGTTTGAACGACCTGATCAACAAGCTGCGCAGCGGCGACCAGGAGCCCGTGCGCATCACCTTCACGAATATCCGCACGCTGCCGGAACTGGCCGGGAAGGTGTCACGGTACATCGAGCCGGATTCGCTGGCGATGATCGAAGCGATGCGTGATCCCGCCACAGTGGATCGCCTGGGTTTCCGATCGGAAACGATGATCAGCGTCTTCATCCCGAATACGTACGAGTTCTGGTGGACCACGACACCCGGAGAGTTCTTGGAGCGGATGGCCAAGGAGTACAAGCGGTATTGGACAGAGGAGCGGAAAGCGAAGGCGAAGGCGGTCAACCTCTCCCAAGCTGAGGTGGCGACGCTTGCCAGCATCGTTCAAGCGGAGACGGCCAAACCCGATGAGGCCCCGATCATCGCGGGCGTCTACTTGAACCGTCTCCGCATAGGCATGCCCTTGCAGGCGGACCCCACGTTGAAGTTCGCGCTGGGGATGGACAGCCTTTCGCGCATCCTCACGGAGGACCTGAAGGTGGCTTCACCTTACAATACGTACACGAACGCGGGTCTTCCACCCGGCCCGATCAACATGCCGGAACCCCGGTACATCGATGCGGTGCTGGATGCGCAGAAGAACGACTACCTCTATTTCTGCGCCCGGGAAACGCTGGACGGCTACAGCAACTTCGCCAAGACCTACGAGCAGCACCTGGTGAACGCCCGGCGCTACCAACGGGCGCTGAACGAACGGGGCATCTACCGGTAGCTGTTGAAAGCGAGGCATGGGCATTGACGGCGTGCGGAGCGCCGCTTCTACTTTCGCGGCCCGAAGAATAACGGCAATGAGCAAGATCAAATTCGGCACCGACGGTTGGCGAGCCATCATCGCGGACGATTTCACCGTGGACAACGTGGCGCGCGTGAGCGTGGCCGTGGCGCAATGGGTGAAGCAGAACTTCCCCAAGGGTCCCAGCATCGTGGTCGGCCACGATTGCCGTTTCGCCGGTGAGTTGTTCGCTGAGACCTGCACAAAGGTCTTCGTACACGCGGGTATCAAGGTTCATTTGGCAAAAGGCTTCGTCAGCACGCCGATGATCTCCCTGGGCGCGTTCAACCTCAAGGCCGGCATGGGCGTGATCCTTACCGCGAGCCACAACCCGCCGAGCTACAACGGCTACAAGTTGAAAGGCATCTACGGCGGTCCGCTGATCCCCGAGCATGTGCAGGAAGTGGAGGACATCATCCCGGAGAAACATGGACTTGACCTGGCCTCCATCGACCTGAAGAAGGCCGAAAAGGCTGGACTGCTTGCCTACATCGATCTGGAGACGATGTACGTGAACCATGTCGAGAAGAGCTTCGACCTGGAGATGATCCGCAACAGCGGCCTGAAACTGGGCTACGACGCGATGTACGGTGCCGGCCAGAACGTGATCCCGCGCATCCTGCCGAAGACGACACTGCTGCACTGCGACCACAACCCGTCATTCCGGGGGCAAGCACCGGAGCCTATCCACAAGAACCTCATCGAATTCAGCGAGCTGATCAAGAACTCGGGCATCCAGTGCGGCCTCGCGACGGATGGCGATGCTGACCGTATCGGCTTGTACAACAGCAAAGGCGAGTTCGTGGACAGCCACCACATCATCCTCCTGCTGATCCACTACCTGGTGAAGTACAAGAAGTTCACCGGGAAGGTGGTGGTGGCCGTGAGCACCACGCCCAAGGTGAAGAAGATGTGCGAGCACTACGGCCTGGAGTACCAGGTCACCAAGATCGGTTTCAAGTGGATCTGCGGCATCATGATCACCGATGACGTGCTGCTGGGCGGGGAGGAGAGCGGTGGCATCGCGATCAAGGGCCACATCCCAGAGCGCGATGGCATCTGGATGGGCCTCACCATCTGGGAATTCATGGCGAGGAGCGGCAAGACGCTGGAGCAGTTGATCGACGAGGTGTACAGCATCGTCGGGCCGTTCAAGTACGAGCGCAGCGACCTGCACATCAGCGAGGCGTTGAAGCAACGTGTGCTGGCGGATTGCACGAGCGACAAGAACAAGAGCTTCGGGTCCTACGCGGTGCGCCGCCTGGAAACGATCGATGGCTGGAAGTACCACTTCGACAACGACCAGTGGCTGATGATCCGCGCGAGCGGCACGGAACCGGTGTTGCGCACCTACGCGGAAAGCGACACGTTGGAGAACGCCCGCAAGATCCTGGCCGCCTGCAAGGAAACGATCGGGGCCTAACGCTTGATGAGCGGAACCGCGCTGACCACGGCGCCGGCGCGGTCGCGCAGGACGATGGCGTAGCTGCCCGCTGCGATGCTGTGGGTGTTCAACATCCACATGGAGCGGTCATCCTGAACGGCCTCGGAGAGCAGGGTTCTGCCATCGGCATCGATCAGAAAGAGCGTGGCCCCGGTCTGGTCCGATCCGAGAATGACATGCACGGCCTCATCCGCCGGGTTGGGAAAGACCCCGATAAGACCGTTCTCGCGTGAAATGGCGACGACATCACTGAGTTCGTCGGAACCGTCGACATCGACCATGCGGAGCCGGTAATAAGCCGTGCCTTTCGGAGGCAGGGCGTCCGTATAGGTGTAACTGATCGTGGATTGGCTTTCGCCGGCCGCAGGGACGGAGGCGATGCGGGCGAAGTCCGCTCCATCCGAGGACCGGAGCAGGTCGAACCGTTCGCTCATGTGCTCCGAGGCGGTCGCCCATTCCAGGTCATTCACGTCACCGTGGGCTCGGCCATCGAACCCGATCAGTTCGATGGGCAGGATGCCGATATCACCGATCCCATTGGCGTAGCCATAGAACCACCGGCTGAAGCGTTGGCCATCGATGAGCTTGGCCAAGTCGTATTCGGCGCGCACCCGCCATTTGTAGCGCATCTTGAACGGGAACTTCGCGATGAGCTGTTTGATCTCGACACCGGCGAGCGGCAGAGTGGTCCAAGAAACGCTCGTTCCGGTCTGGAGCACGCTGTTGGTGATGGGAACGTTGGTGAACGGCAGCCCCTCGTAGGTGACTTCCCACCGGAGCCTTGCGCGGCACCGGTGGATGGGGTTGCGCGCACGGTGGCCGATGCCAAAGAAGGCCGCGCTCAGAAAATCGGTGCTGTTCGTGCTGAGCGGAGATACCAGGTCCGCATCGTATTGACGTGTGAGGCGGTTGATCGCACGGTTGACCGCGCCCCGGAACCAATAGTTGGCCCCCTCGTCGACCACGGCCGGGTTGGCTTTGGGCGCACCGACCAGCACGTCGCTATAGCCGTCGCCGTCCACATCCCCGCCACCGCTCACGGCCGCACCGAACTGATAGCCCGGCAGGTTCGGCTCCAGCTGGTCGAATGCCGCTATGCCGATGCCCGCTGTGCCACCCCGATAGACACAGGTGATGCCTTCGTCGGTGGTGCCCGCAGGATTCTCCGCCAAAGGCGCCCCCACGACGAGGTCCGCATAGCCGTCTCCGTTCACATCACCGCCTTCGCTCACGCTCGATCCCATGCGCCCATCGGTGACGTTGCGCTGCAATGTGGTGCTGATCGCGGCCACCGTTCCGGCGGCGCTGCCGTGGAAGACGAACGCGCCTCCTTCATCGGTCTGGCCGCTTTCCCAGAGATCCGCGCCCACCACGACGTCGAAGAATCCATCGCCGTTCACATCACCCGCTCCGGAAACGCTCACACCGAAGTCCGCCCCGACCTGATCCACTTCCAGACGTCGCTGATAGGGGGGCACGATGCCGGTGGTGGAGCCCAGATAGACATAAGCCAGCCCTTCATTGGCTTGACCGTTGCTCGCTAGCCGGGCACCCACGATGACGTCACTATAACCGTCCCCGTTCACATCCCCGGCGGTGGAGACAGAGCACCCGAAGAGGCCGCCCGCCGGAGGTTCGCTGAGAACGATGTGGGGTGCGGCGATCAGTCCTGCGGGGCTTCCGCGGTAGACGGATGCCTGACCGGAACCAGGGGCGCCGATGATCACATCCGCGAAGCCATCATGATCCATGTCGCCGGCCGTGGCCACGGATGCGCCGAACTGCGATCCTCCGGTAAGGGTATTGGTCGGACTTGTCGCCAGACCGCCCGCCGAGCCCAGATAGATGTAAGCCCGGCCCGTGCCATTGAGGGGAGCCCCAACGACGATGTCGGCATACCCATCGCCGTTCACGTCGCCGGCGCTGGCCACGCTGGTCCCGAAGGCGGCACCGGCAGTATTGGTTTCCAAGGTGACGGAGGGTGGCATCGACAATCCAGCGGCGCCACCATAATGAACATAGGTGATCCCTTCGCCCGCCTGGCCATTGCTGGCGCCGGGGGCGCCCACGACCGCATCGGCGTAGCCATCCCCGTTCACATCGCCGGCGTTGCCGATGCTGCTGCCAAGGAGCGCCCCGGTCGCTCCGCCGAAGCGGCTGGTGGTGGGTGCAAGATTGGTGCTGTAGGGCCCGCCGAGGTAAACGGCAGCCGCTCCACCAAGGCCATAGATGCGCGCGCCCATGATGAAGTCCGAATAGCCATCACCATTCACATCCCCGGCGGTACAAACCGTTTCTCCGACGTTGGCCCCGGCATTGTTCAATTCGAAGGTGAGGGACGGGGTGGTGGGGATGCCGGTGGGTGATCCGAGGTACAGCCAGCCGGCCCCTTCGAGGCTTTGGCCATTGGTGTAACGCGTGATCCCCACGAGAAGGTCCGCATAACCGTCTCCGTTCACGTCACCGGCGGTGTTCACGCAGCGGCCCATCCAGCAACTGGCCTGGTTGCTCTCCAGGACGACAACGGACGCGGTGACGAGCCCCGCACCGGAGCCGCTGTACACATAGACCTTTCCCTCATCCGTCTGGCCGTTCTCTTCGTTGTAGGCACCGACGGCCACATCGCTGTAGCCATCCCCGTTGAGATCTCCCGCGCAAGCGGCCCAGAAGCCGTAGTAAGCGACGTTGCTCCCGTTACCGAAAAGCTGCAGGCCGAATGGCGGGTTCATTCCAGCACCCAGACCAATGGCCGAACCGTAGTAGACGAAGGCGGAACCCTGATCCGAAGCTCCGGAGGTCCAGATCCATTTGGAAGCCCCGATGATCACATCGCTGAAGCCGTCCCCGTTGATGTCACCTGCGCTGGAAACGCACCTGCCGAAAAATGCGCCCCCTTGGTTGCGTTCGAGGCGGTGGAGGGGCACCGGGTTCAGCCCTGTGGCCGAACCCATGTACACGAAGACCGCACCCTCATTGAAGGTCGGATAGGACGCCAGATAAGCACCCACGAGCACGTCGCTGTAACCATCATTGTTGATGTCTCCGGCGCAGGCCACATTGCTCCCGAAATTGTCGTCCGCGTGGTTGGTCTGGAGGATCAGGTCAGGCGTGGTGTTGATGCCGGTGGCCGATCCATAGTACAGGAACGCCGCTCCTTCACTGAGTTCCGTGCTCGTGTTGCTCTCCCAGGTCCGCGACCCGACGAGGAGGTCACTGTAACCGTCTCCGTTCACATCCCCGGCGGTGCTCACGGCATTGCCCAATTGGGCGCCGATCTGGTTGCCGTCCAGAATGACGCTCGCTGTGGTGCTGATCCCCGTGTTCGTGCCGTAGTAGACATACACCCTGCCGGCGACCGTCAGGCCGCCAACGGTGGTCTGCCAAGCGCCCACGGCCACGTCGCTGCGTCCATCACCGTTGAGATCCCCGGCGGTACACACGGAATAACCGAATTCCTGTCCAGCGACCGGCCCTGTGAGCAAGGTGGAGGGGGAAGTGGACACGGGGTCGATCGTAATGGGATATGCGGCCCCTTGATCATCCACATGGATCGAGAGCACTGTGGCCCCGTCCTGGTCGGTCAGCACCATCCATGAGGTCAGCGGTTTCTTGTCGGCGTCCCAGCAGCGAAGATCCCGGT
>JAGODO010000232.1 GCA_017998165.1 Flavobacteriales bacterium
GGTGATCGGCAGCGTGACGGCCGCGATCGTCTTCGCCGAGATCCGCTGGCTCCGGTTGTCCGCGGGACATCCTCTGCACAACATCACCGTAGTGCATACGCTGCTGGGCTTCGCGATCAGCATGCTGCTGGTGTTCCGCACGAACACCGCCTACGACCGCTGGTGGGAAGGGCGCAAACTGTGGGGCTCACTGGTGAACACGAGCCGCAACCTGGCCATCAAAGCCGCCACCTTCCTGCGTCCCGAGGATGCGGAAGGCCGCAGGCTCTTCGCCAAACTGATCACGCTCTTCGCCAAGGAGCTCCGCGACCACCTGCTGCGTGAGCAGACACGGCTTGAGCTGGACGACAAGCCCCATCCCGAACTGCCACCGATAGACCGTGACAAACACGTGCCCGCGCAGGTGGTACACGCCATGCAACAACGCGTGCAGCGGCTTTACCGTGAGCAGGCCATCAGCGGCGAACAACTCATCATCCTGAACACGGACATCAACGCTTTCCTGGACATCTGCGGCGCGTGCGAGCGGATCAAGAACACACCCATCCCCTTCTCCTATTCCAGCTTCATCAAGAAGTTCATCGTCCTGTACACGGTCACCCTGCCCATGGGCTTCGCCTTCACGCTCGGCTGGTGGGCGGTGCCGGCCGTGATGTTCATCTTCTATGTCCTGGCCAGTCTGGAGCTGATCGCCGAGGAGATCGAGGATCCCTTCAGCGGCGATGACAATGATGTGCCGATGCTGAAGATCTCCCAGACCATCGAGCGGAACGTGAACGAGATCCTGGCCTGACCCTCACGGATGAAGCACGCCTTCAAAGACCGCCGCACGCTTTTCCTGGTGATCGTGGCATCGCTGGGCTACTTCGTGGACATCTACGACCTCGTGCTCTTCAACGTGGTGAAGAAGGAGAGCCTTGAGGCGATCGGGCTCAGCGGCGAAACGCTCGCGCGGTACGACACGTCGCTCTTCAACTGGCAGATGGGCGGCATGCTGCTCGGCGGCCTGCTCTGGGGCATCCTGGGTGACAAGCGCGGCCGCGTGCAAGTGCTCTTCGGGTCGATCCTGCTCTATTCCTCCGCGAACATCGCGAACGCCTTCGTGACGGACACGGACCAGTATTCCCTTTGCCGCGTGCTGGCGGGCATCGGATTGGCGGGCGAACTCGGCGCGGGCATCACGCTCGTGGTGGAGAGCATGGAGCGAACCCAACGCGGATGGGGCACCATGATCATCGTGACCTTCGGCGCGCTGGGCGCGGTGGCGGCGAGCCTCGTGGGCAACAGCGGCGCCGCGATCGCCTCGGCGTTCGGACTCTCCTTGCAGGGCTGGCAGATGGCCTATCTCGTGGGCGGAGCTTTGGGCATCGCCCTGTTGGCCATGCGTGCCGGGGCCTTCGAGAGCGGGCTTTTCACCCATGCGCAAAAACGCACCGATGTCATCAAAGGCGACTTCCTCGCGCTCTTCCGCACCAAAGCCAGCGCGTTGAAGTACCTCGCCTCGATCGCGATCGGTCTGCCGGTCTGGTTCACCATCGGCGTGCTCATCAACAAAAGCCACCTGATCGGTGCTTCGCTCGGCGTGCAGGGCGAAGTGAAGGTGGGTGAGAGCGTGATGTGGAGCTATATCGGCCTGAGCGTGGGCGACCTGCTGAGCGGCCTGCTGAGCCAGCTGATGCGCAGCCGACGCAAGGTGATCATCCTCTATCTCGCGTTCCAGGCACTGTGCGTTCTGGTCTTCCTCTTCGAAGGACCTGTGAGCCTCGGTTGGTTCTACTTCATGTGCCTGATGCTCGGCGCGAGCACGGGATTCTGGGCGCTCTTCGTCACCGTGGCCAGCGAACAGTTCGGTACCAATCTGCGCAGCACCGTCACCAATACCGCTCCCAACTTCGTGCGCGGCGCGGTGATCCCCATCTCGCTTTCCTACATGGCGCTGCGCGGGCCTATCGGGGATGTCGCGGCGGTGCTCATCGTGGGTGCGGTCTGCCTGGGACTTTCGCTATGGGCCACGCTCCATGTGCGCGAGACGTTCGGGGATGACATGGATTTCCTGGAATGCTAGGCCATTGGCCCATGTGCTCATGCGACCATGTGCGCATGTGCCCATGAGCGGTCTTCAGCGAGGGGCGATGCTGAACTTCACGTAGACCGCTGCATTGATGGAGATCCGGGAGAAGGACACGCCCATGGGTTCGTAGTCCGCGAGTGCGGCCTCCTGGTACCTGGCGTTACCGAACACGTTTCCCCGGAATTGCGCATGACCGGGCTCTTCGACGTCCTCCCGAACGATCAACGCCGGCCCCGTCTTCTCTCCGATCGCCGTGAGCAGATAGTCCGCTTTCTGCTTTGCCGCTTCGATCGCTTTTACCCGCTGCTCTTTCCGGAACTCGATCTCCTTGGAGTGCGACACGCGGTCGATGCGCGCGTTCTCGATCTCCAGCCGGTCCAGTTCTTTGAAAACCTTCCGTACCATTTCGGCGTCCGCCACTTTCAACTCATACGTCTTGGTCTCTACCACGTCGTCCTTGCGGAATTTCTTCGGCACGTAGTCGGCGATGGCGTCGCTGAGCGTGAGGTTCGCCGCATCGATGCCCAGGTCTTTTACAGCCTGCTTCACCTCGAGTTCCTGTTTCTCCACGGTCACCTTCTTGTCGCCATTCCCTCGCTCCTTCAGTTCGATCGCGATGTGGATCTGATCCGGCACCACCTTCATTTCGGAACGGCCGGTGACCTCGACGTAAGGCGGCGGTTCGTTATCACCGGTCCGTTCGTAGCGCGCCTGCGCGGTCGCGGCCTGGGTGAGCGTCAAGAAAAAGACGGTTATGAGGACGATGTTCTTCATGGTGGTTCGTTCGTGTGCCGAAGTTGATACAACGCGGCTTTGATGGTTCATCGCATCCGGTCATCTTCGCGATCCCCACATCGTCCATCATCGCCATGCTCGCCCGCAACTTCAAAGGACCCGCGGAGAAGATCAAGGTCGGCACCCACCGCCTGGAAGCCTTGGGCGACGGGATCTTCGCCATCGTGATGACGCTGATGGTGCTGGAGCTGAAGATCCCTGAATGGGAGGGGGAGGTGACCAACGCGCGCGTGTGGCACTACCTCGTGGAACTGGCCCCGAGCTTCTTCGCTTTCGCGCTGAGCTTCGTCATCCTCGGGATCTGCTGGTTCGCACACCGCCTGGTACACGTCTTCGTCGGGCACAGCAATCGCCGCCTGATCTGGTTGAGCATCCTGTTCTACCTGTGCATCTGCCTGATCCCGTTCAGCGCGGCCATGCTCGGGCGCTACCCGGAGAACCAGCTCGTTGAGATCATCTACGGGGTGAACCTGGTCGCTGCCTGCCAGTTCCTCTATTGGCTCTGGAACTACGCCAACTCCCTGCCCGGCCTGATGGTGCGCGAGGTGCCGCAAGAGGTGGAACGCGAGATCCACCTGCTCTTCCTGCTCGCCCCGGCCATGGTGATGGTGGCCATCGGCATCAGCTTCGTCGAGCCGATCTGGAGCTTCTATTTCTACCTGGTGGCCCCGCTCTTCTACCTGATCCCCACCAAGCTGGACAAGTACCTGCCCCATCGGACGCGCAAAGGCAAGGATGCGGAAGGCACGCCTGCGGAGTGAAGAACAGGGCCGGGAAAGGACGAACGGTTGTCTTGGTTCCGAACGGTACCCTTGTTGCACAGGAAGGCCGATTCACGGCCGGAACGGAACACGAGCCCGGATATCTTGGCCCACCCTTGTTGACGCTGACCACATGATGAACCAACGATCGATCGCGCTGGGCCTGCTGCTCGGTGCCACCTCCCTCTTCGCCCAAAAAGAACTCACCAACCAGGACATCTGGTTCAGCCCCGCCTTCGGTGTGGAGCGCGTGGGGGGCCTGAACAGCATGAAGGACGGCTTGCGCTACACGGCGCAGGAAGAAGACGCAGGCGCACCGGTGATCAACATCTACGACTACAAGAGCGGCAACAAGGGCGGTACCCTGGTGAATGGAAAGGACCTCGGCGGCCTTCCGCTGGAGGGCTATTCGCTGAGCGGCGACGAACAACGCGTGATGCTGGAGACCGCCGTTGAGCCGCTCTACCGGTACAGCTACTACGCCCACCACTTCGTATACGACCTGAAGACCAGGAGCCTGAAGGCGTTGAGTGATACGACCAAAAGCAAACAGCGCCTCGCCACCTTCAGTCCCGACGGAAGTCACGCGGCCTTCGTGCGCGACAACAACCTCCACATTGTGGAACTGGCCACCATGAAGGAGACCGCCGTTACCCGGGATGGTGAATGGAACCATGTGCTGAACGGCGCCACGGACTGGGTCTATGAAGAGGAATTCACGCTCGTGCAGGGGTACCAATGGAACAAGAGCGGCACCAAGCTGGTGTACCTGCGCAGCGATGAGAGCGGTGTGAAAGAGTTCAACGTGGTGATGTACCGCGACCAGCTCTATCCCGAAGACTACCGGTACAAGTACCCGAAGGCCGGGGAGGACAACAGCAAGGTGTCCCTGCACGTGTACGATCTGGGCACGCACATGGAGACACGTCTGCCGTTGGGTGGCGACGAGACCGACATCTACCTCCCGCGCTTCGGTTTCACTACGGACGAGAACACCGTGTGGTTCATGCGCATGAACCGTCTGCAGAACGAGAAGCTCATCTACACCCTGAACGTGGGCGGGCCGCGCGCCACTCAAGCGGGTCTGGAGCCGACGCTCGTATACCAGGAGACCAGCACCACCTACATCGAGGTGACCGATGACCTCTTCTTCCTGGACGATGGCAGCGGCTTCGTGCTCACCAACGAGACCAGCGGCTGGAACCAGATCCATTGGTGCCCCTTGAAAGCCGCAGAGGCACCGCCGAAGATCGGATCCACCTTCACACGGCCGATCACCATGGGCAACTACGATGTACTGGGCGTGAAAGGCATCGACAACGCCGGCAAGCGCGTGATCTTCACCGCGAGCATGAAGGATGCCATGCACCAGGAGGTGTACGCCATCGCGCTCAACGGCAAAGGGCTCAAAGAACTCTCCCCGGCGGGCGGCTCCAACGATGCGGAGTTCAGCACGGGCTTCAAGTATTTCATCAACACGCGCAGCACCGCCAATGACGTTCCCATGGTGACCCTGCACGACGGAAGCGGCAAACTGGTGAAGACCCTGAAGGACAACGCCAAGCTCAAGACCAAGCTCGCCGAGTATCAGTTGCCGCAGCTCGAATTCATCAAGGTCAAGCTCGACAACGGAACGGAGCTGAACGCCTGGACCATCAAGCCGAAGAACTTCGACAGCCGCCAGCGGTACCCGATCCTCATGACCCAGTACAGCGGCCCCAACAGCAACGAGGTGACCGACTCCTGGGGTGGCCGCGACTTCCTCTGGCATTGCCTGCTCGCGCAGAAAGGCTACGTGGTGGTGTGCACCGACCCCCGCGGCACCGGCCGCAGAGGCCATGCTTTCCGCCACATCACCTACGGCCAGCTCGGCAAGTACGAGACCGAGGACCAGATCGGCATGGCCACCTGGCTCGGCAAGCAACCCTGGGTGGACAAGACCCGCATCGGCATCCAGGGCTGGAGCTACGGCGGCTACATGAGCTCACTGTGCATAACGAAGGGGGCCGGCGTGTTCAAGGCCGCCATCGCCGTGGCGCCCGTGACCAACTGGCGCTACTACGATTCCATCTACACCGAGCGCTATATGGGACTGCCGAAGGACCACGCCAGCGGCTACGACGACAACAGCCCCATCAACCATGTCGACAAGATGCGGGGCAAGTACCTGCTCGTGCATGGACTGGCCGATGACAATGTGCACTTCCAGAACAGCGCCGAGATGATCACCGCACTTGTGAAGGCGAACAAGAAGTTCGACCTCATGACCTACCCGGACAAGAACCACGGCATCT
>JAGODO010000017.1 GCA_017998165.1 Flavobacteriales bacterium
ACCATCATCAAACACCGAACGCGGGTTTGATCATGTTCACCGGCTTTGTAGCCCCGTATTTCACCCTGATTGACAGCGGCGTGCCTTTTCTGCGGCTATTCGTGATCCTCTACTTGGTTCTGGCCGGCTTGAACCTGCTGTCAATTCTTGGGGTGCTCGGCTTCATGTTCAAGGGCGGCATCGCGCTGATCGTCACTGGCCTGTTCACGATCTTCGCCTTGTGGGTCGGCTTCCAGCTCTGGTGGAACCGCCGGGAAAAGATCGATGCGTTCGTCACTCCGGGTTCTGAATTCGTTGCTCTTCCCGTGTTCTCCCACCTGTGGCAGACCATTGGCGAGTGGACCGGGACCTTCATCGCGATCGCCGGTACCGGGGCGTCCCTGGGGGGCTTGCTCGGCAGCATCGGCTCTGAGAACAGGGGCTACTACGGCGGCGACCCCATGGCGATGTTCACCCAACTGGGGTTCGCGGGCCTTATCGCCTGCCCGATCGCGGGCTTCATGATCCTGATATTCACGCGCGCCATCGCCGAGCAGATACGCGCCCTGGTGGCCGTGGCGAACAACACGAAGAATATCGACAACAACACCCGGCGATGACGGCGAAAGCAGGCCCACATGCGCCGCAACGAGCGGATCGTGTTCCTTTCCGGCATCAACCGACCACCCGGAGCCATCGCCTCTTCGAACAAAAAACCAACATCACTTCCTACATGAAAACACGCTCTTTCTTCCGCAACGCGGCAGCGACCGCCCTGGCGCTCACTCCGTTCATTTCCATGCACGCACAGTCCTTCTCACAAGGCACCAATGTGCTCGGCGTCGGGGTCGGTATCGGTGGCAACTACGGCGTGGGATTTTCCGGTTCCGGAGTATCACAAACACCGGCCATCGCCCTGCACTTCGATCATGGGATGGGTGACCTCGGCGCGGGGGTCTGGGGATTGGGCGGATTCGTCGGGTACAAGACCTACAAGTACGAATACGACAACGTCTTCGGCTCCGGCAACTACACCACATCGTACCGGTGGACCTATCTGGTGATCGGCGCCCGCGGGACCTGGCACTACAACGAATGGCACGCCAACGACAAACTGGACACCTATGGAGGCTTGATGCTCGCCTATCGCGCCGCGACGTTCAAGGACGAGACCAACTACCCATCGGGCAGCGTGACCTTCAGCGCGGGAACGTACAGTGGCATCACCTTCACAGGCCTCGTTGGCGCACGGTATTATTTCTCTGACAAGATCGGCATCTATGGGGAGGTGGGCTATGGCGTTTCCGTGCTGCAACTCGGCCTCGCGGTGAAACTCTGATCCGACAGCGGGTTTGCGACAAGGGGTCGTCCGACAACGGGCGACCCCTTCCAATTCCGGCCACCGCCAAGGGGAACGGGCATTACCGGGGCTTGCTGGGAGGTGCGCCCAGCATGCGTACCAGACCTGCGCGCAATTGCCCGTCGAACGTGCCATAGGCATGGTCGCGCGCCCACGTTGTATGTCCCCAGGACAGGTGCATTCCGGTCGACAGGGACCACGCCCCGACGAGCGGGAACTCCATCGACATGCCGATCCGTAGACGGATATCCCTGATCGCGAATCCGACCTCCACCTCATCGATCACCAGGGTATCCGATCCGCTCGCCGGGCCATCCTGATAGTAAGACACGCCTGCACGCTTCTCCCGGATCTCCACCCCGAACAACGGGCCGAAGTCGAAGGAGACATGCAACTCCTCACTCAACGGCCACCGGACCTCCATCGCGAACTGGATGAGGTCACTGCCGGATCGCAAGCGTTCCATCCTGCTTGTGAGCGGCTGGCGCGCTGTGAGGTCGTAGGTGCGATGACAAAGGTCCAGACCGAAGCGGAAGCCGGTTTCACCCGCACCACCTTCCAACAGTTGCGCTCCGAACGTGTATGCGCTGGTGTTGGTCAACGCCTTGTTCGTTGCCTCGCTGGATCCTTGGAAGAAAAGTGGCCCGCCCTGCACGCCGATGGAATACTGGCCGGCAGCGCACATCGGAGCGCAGCACGTCAACAGCACATAGTGGGTGGTCCCCCTCATCGTTCCAAAGAACGTCTTGGATCACCGATCGGTGTGGTCGGTCCGTATTCAATCCTGTGGAATGGGCAATTGCCCCAGGTTCCTCCACCCGCGCAAAACCACGCCGGTTCCGATCCGAAGGCCCCATTCATCGTGCCGGAAGTTCGCGTTCCCTGGGTCGCATTCGACCGTTAGACCACGGCTGTAGTACGGTTCGATATCCAGGAAAAGCCGCCCACTGAACCTGATATTCAAGCCGATGCCGATGGAGAGCCGCACTCCTGAACGGTAGCCATCAAAATGCCGCTCACTGAAGCGCTGCCGCACCAGTTGCCCTTGGTCCAGGAACTCATGGTATCCCGAACCGATCGTCCATTCGGCGAGACCTGTCATCAACCTCGGCCGGAACCAAAGAGTGCCCACACTATCGAAAGGGATGTTCAAGCCCAAGCCCAGATGCACTGTGTTCATGCGCAGATCGGCATATATCAGATCGGCTGTGGCATGCCCGCCGGAACCAATGGACACGCCGCATTCACGATAGGCGTACGTCAAGCTGACGTCGAAGCCGATCTTCCTGTTCGGCGGTTCTTCCCTGTAGTGCAGGCCGAATGAATGGCCCAGCCCCGGATCGGTGGTCAGGTCGTCCACATGAGGATCATCTTGCTTGAAGCGCATTTGCCACGCGAATGCGCCAGCGTTCACCTCGAGCATCGGCTGACCTTGAACAATGGTCAGTGACAGAAGCGGAACTCCTGTGAAAATAGCCCGAAGGACGGAACGGAACATCGCTGAAAGGTAACCGCAACTGCCAGCCTGTCAGTCATGCGGCGGTCCAATACCTTTGCGCACCATTCTAGCTGACGTGTCCAAGAAGGTCTACATCGAGAGCTACGGTTGCCAGATGAACCACAGCGACAGTGAGATCGTCGCGAGCATCCTGGCCAAGGAGGGTTATGCGCTCTCCAATACGCCGGAAGGTGCGGACCTGGTCTTGTTGAACACCTGCAGCATCCGGGAAAAGGCCGAGTACACCGTGCTTCAGCGCATCAACGAGATGAAGCACTACAAGCAGACCAAGCCGGACATGAAGGTGGGTGTGCTGGGGTGCATGGCCGAGCGCATGCGCGAAGACCTGCTCGAGAAAAAGAAGGTCGTGGACCTGGTCGTCGGTCCGGACGCCTACCGCAGCCTGCCTTCCTTGTTGAGCGAAGTGGACGGCGGTCAGAAAGCCGTGAACGTGCTGCTGAGCCGCGAAGAGACCTACGCGGAGATCGAGCCCGTTCGCCTGGACAGCAACGGGGTGACGGCCTTCGTCACCATCATGCGTGGCTGCGACAACATGTGCGCCTTCTGCGTGGTGCCGTTCACCCGTGGGCGTGAGCGGAGCCGCGACCCGAACAGCATCGTCAACGAGTGCCGCGACCTGGTGGCCAAGGGATACAAAGAGGTGACGCTGTTGGGGCAGAATGTGGACAGCTACAAATGGCGGGACGCAGGAACCGATCAGATGATCAGAAGATCGGATGATCAGATGACGGGCGGATGTGATTTCGCCGATCTCCTGGCGATGGTGGCGGAAGGGTCCCCAGCCCTGCGCGTCCGCTACAGCACCAGCCACCCCAAGGACATGACCGACAAGGTGCTGGAGGTGATGGCGCGCTACCCGAACATCTGCAACTACGTTCATCTCCCTGTTCAGAGCGGTAGCAGTGACGTGCTGAAACGCATGAACCGCGGCTACACCCGGGAGTGGTACTTGGACCGCATCGCCGCGATACGGCGATACTTGCCGGATTGTGCGATCAGCACGGACATCATCACGGGGTTCTGCGGTGAGACCGAACAGGACCACCAGCAGACCCTGAGCTTGCTTGAGGAAGTGCGGTTCGACATGGCCTTCATGTTCAAGTACAGCGAACGCCCGAAAACACTGGCCGCGCGCAAATACCCGGACGATGTGCCCGAGGACGTGAAAGGTCGTCGCCTGCAGGAGGTGATCGCTGCGGTCACGCGCACATCCAGCGAAGGGAACCAGCAACTCGTGGGCACGGAACAGAACGTGCTGATCGAAGGGGTAAGCAAACGCAGCGGGGAACACATGTACGGCCGGAGCGACCGGTACAACACCGTGATCCTGCCAAAAGGTGACCTCAAAGCCGGCGATCTCGTGAAGGCCCGGATCTTGTCCGCAACGGCCAGTTCGCTCCAAGGGGAAACGCTCGCGCGGATCCCTCACCCCGGAGCGGGCGCAGCAGTAACGGAACGCCTTCGCTAAAGCTACGGTGCCCAAAGCATGAACGTTCACCCCATCAAGCAGCGGTTCGGCATCATCGGCAACTCGCCGGAGCTGGATCGCGCGATCGAGATAGCCGCCGTTGTGGCCCCCACCGACCTCAGCGTGCTCATCACCGGCGAGAGCGGTAGTGGCAAGGAGGTGATGCCCAAGATCATCCACGAGTACAGCCCGCGGAAGCACGGACCTTACATCGCCGTGAACTGTGGAGCGATCCCGGAAGGCACGATCGACAGCGAGCTCTTCGGCCACGAGAAAGGCTCCTTCACCGGGGCCAATGAGGCGCGCAAAGGCTACTTCGAAGTGGCGGACAAGGGGACCATCTTCCTCGATGAGGTGGGAGAGCTGCCCCTCACCACCCAAGTGCGGTTGTTGCGGGTGCTGGAGACCGGCGAGTTCATCCGCGTGGGCAGCAGCCGCGCGCAGAAGACCAGTGTGCGTGTGGTGGCCGCAACCAACGTGAACATGTGGCAGGCCGTGCAGAAAGGGAATTTCCGTGAGGACCTGTACTACCGCCTCAGCGCCATACCCATCTTCCTCCCGCCGCTGCGCGAACGGATCGACGACATCCATCTGCTCTTCCGCAAGTTCGCCGTGGACAGCGCCGAGCGGCACCGCATCAAAGACCCGATCACGCTCACGTCCGAGGCCCAACAGTTGCTCACCGGTTACCGCTGGCCCGGCAACATCCGCCAGCTCCGCAACATCGTGGAGCAGATGAACGTGATCGAAAAGGACCAGCGCGTCATCGACGTACACAAGCTGCGCTGGTACCTGCCCACAGTGGACGCTTCCCTGCTCCCCGCCGTTGTGAGCAAAAGCAATGGCCAGGGCGATGCCCAGGGCCCGAACGAGCGCGAGATGCTCTACAAGATGATCGGCCACCTTCAACAGGATGTGAACGCGCTGAAGGAACACCTCGCCGCGATGATGGACGGCCAGCCGATGCCCATGCCGCAGCCACGCGTAGCGCAGCCCGTGCTCCGCGAAGAGTTCATCATGCCGCAGGTCGGTCACGCGCACGCTCCGATGAAGATCGAACGCGTACCGACGGCCGATGAGGGGGTGAAGGATGTGGAGCATACCGAAGTCGAGGAAGTGCTCAGCCTTCAACAGCGCGAAAAAGAGCTCATCCGCAAGGCGCTCGTCAAGCATCGCGGTCGCCGCAAGAACGCCGCGCAGGAACTGGGCATCAGCGAGCGCACGCTGTACCGGAAGATCAACGAGTACGATCTGGAAGAGTGATGCTGTTGCCGGTTGTCGGTTGTCAGTTGTCCGGCGCGTTGGGCGGCGCTCCTCACCCGCATGGCCGGAAGCGAGACAACCGACAACGGACGATCGACAACCGGAGCCCATATCTTCTGACCTCCCTCCTCGCACTTTCCATCGCACTTTCTTCCTGCCACATCCACTACGGCACGAGCGGTGGCGAAGTGCCCGCCGGTGCGAAGACCATCAGCGTCCAGCTTTTCGACGCCCGCGCACCCCTGTGTACACCGCAGAGCGCGCAGACCTTCACCGAAACGCTGCGTGACCTGTTGCAAGCACAGACCCCGCTCAACCTCACGCGCACCGATGGCGATCTCCAGTACGAAGGGGCCATCATCGCCTACGATGTGCAGCCCGTGGCCATACAAGCCAATGAGAGTGCCGCGCTGAACAGGCTCACCATCTCCGTCACCGTCCACTACACGAACACGCTGGAACCCAAGAAGAGCGCCGACATCAACGCCTCCCGTTTCGCCGACTACAACAGCTCACAGGACCTCGGTTCGGTAGAGACACAGCTCGTGGAGAACATCGGAAAGCAGCTCGCGCAGGACATCTTCGACAAGACGCTGGGGAACTGGTAGTCCAGTCGAAGCGTCAAGCCCCAAGGCTCAAGCTTCAAGTCCCAAGTTCCGAGGATCGCGGATCCGTATTCCTTTGCGGTCCGGTTGAAGCTTCAAGCTTTAGACCGTGTCTTGAGACTTGTCATGGACCGCGACCACCTCACCCGCCTGATCGACGACCCCGCGCGCGTGCAGCGCGACGACATCGCCGACCTGAAGGCCATGGCGGAGCGGTACCCGTGGTTCAGCGGGGCACACCTGCTGCTGGCCGTTGGCGGGCATCGCGAAGGGGACGTGTTGTTCGATGAACAACTGCGGGCTTCCGCAGCGCATCTGCCGTCCCGCGCCGTGCTGTTCGACAAGCTGCATGTGCCCGTGCGGACACCTTCCCCGCAGGTGGCCCCGGAGACGCCGGCTCCCATCACCGTCGCCAGTCCGACGCTGGTACCAGAGCCCGAGCCGGCGCGGCATGAAGGATCGGTGCGCTACGCGGAGGACGCGCCTCCCCATGTCCCGGAAAAGACCGCGATGCTCGCTGCGGAACAACCGGCACCCGTGTTGGTCCCTGCGCCCCCACCGGCTCTCGAGGATCTGCCCACGGAAATCCCGGAACCAACGGTTCTGGAGGCCATCACATCTGCGGACAAAGTCATTGCGGAACCCGCAGTTCCTGTCCCGACAGAGCCGGTATCGCCGGAACATCTCCCTACTCCTTGGAAAGAAAGGTTGCTGCGCGGCGACCGCGATGAGGAGGAACTGGATCGCCAGATGCGCGATTCGGCCGTTGCGATCAGTTACGAGTTGCTGTTGGAGCGTGAGGGGACGCAGGAACCCCACTCCGACATCAAGGAACCCGCTGAGGAGATCTCCATGATCGCGGCGACTACCGGGTCCGGGTCACCCCTTCGCATCGAACCACCCGGGCGCCCACCCGTGGTAGCGCGCAGCTTCTCCGACTGGCTCTCGGCAGAACCGGAAGCCCCGCTTCAGGCCCAGACCCGTTCCCCTATCGCGAAGCCCGTAGCGGATCCGGAGATCGTGCGCGCCGTGCAGCAACTTCCGCCCGTCGGGCCGAAACACGCTCCGGAAACCGCAGAGACCAAGGCGCTCGTGGAACGCTTCATCAGGCAGAACACCGGGCAGGCCCCACCCCCGAAAAAAGCGGAGTTCTTCAACCCGCAGACCGCCGCCAAACGGAGCCTGGAGGAGCATGCCGACCTGGTGACCGAGACCCTCGCCCGCATCTACGAGAAGCAGGGCAATATCGCCAAAGCCATCGCCGCCTATGAACGGTTGGCGGTGAAGCACCCGGAGAAGAGCGCGCATTTCAAGGCATTGGCCAAGGCTTTGTCCGGGAAGTGATCTGCTCTGGTTGTCCGAGAGCCGCAGTTGCCAGTGGCAAGCGGCAGCGGATACCTGTGCCGCACCTGCCTCCTGCCACTGCACCTGCTGACTATCACGGATCGCCACGAAGCCATTGAGACCAAGCCCGAAAAGCACTTACTTCGCAGCCCTTTTCAGCCGACCCTCTCGAACGCCTTCGCCGGGCCTACGGCGCTCAACGCATGTTCATCTACATCCTCATCATCGTGGTGGCCGCTCTCCTGGCCCTCGTCGTACTGGCCCAGAATCCCAAAGGCGGCGGACTTGCGGCCGGCTTCACCGGAGCCCAACAGATCGGCGGCGTGCAGCGTACCGCCGACTTCCTCGAAAAGAGCACGTGGACACTGGCCGCGGCCCTGATGGTGCTCTGCCTGGTGAACTCGGGCTCGCGAGGTGCAGCGGCCTCCGGCGACGGCCCTGGCGACCAGAAGATCGATGTGCCGCAAGAGCAGCAACCCGGCGCTCCCGCTGGTGAGGCTGACGCTCCTGTTACCCCTTGATCGGCGGTGACCGTTTGTCGGGCCGCCACCATGTCGCATGCGACTGGGCGATCTGGCAGTTATCCTGACGTCTTCCTGACTGGCACCGTCATTGACCCGCGCGCTCCGCGTCGGGATCCCCGACCCTGAACCTTCAACCCAACATACATCCATGGCCAATGTGAAGCCCCTGGCAGACCGCGTGCTCGTCGAAGCCGCACCTGCCGAAGAGACCACCAAGGGCGGTCTGTACATCCCTGATACCGCCAAGGAAAAACCCCAGCGCGGCAAGATCATCGCGGTGGGTACCGGCCGCGTGGCCGATGACGGCAAGGTGACGCCCCTCACCGTGAAGGTGGGAGACAGCGTCCTGTACGGCAAGTACAGCGGAACCGAGCTCCAGCTCGAAGGCAAGGACTACATGATCATGCGCGAAAGCGACATCTACGCGGTCCTCAACTAAGCAGTACCGGGCGATGCATGCATCGCCCTTCTCATTTCCATAAAACCCAACGAATGGCAGCCAAGAACATCCAATTCGACATTGACGCACGCGATCGCTTGAAGCGTGGCGTCGATCACCTCGCGAACGCCGTGAAGGTGACCCTCGGTCCCAAGGGCCGCAACGTGATCATCGACAAGAAATTCGGAGCGCCCCAGGTGACCAAGGACGGCGTTACCGTGGCCAAGGAGATCGAGCTGAAGGACGCCGTGGAGAACATGGGCGCCCAGATGCTGAAGGAAGTGGCCAGCAAGACCGCTGACGCCGCTGGTGATGGTACGACGACCGCTACGGTCCTCGCACAAGCCATCGTAACCGCCGGTTTGAAGAACGTTGCCGCAGGTGCCAATCCGATGGACCTGAAGCGCGGTATCGACAAGGCCGTTGCGCTCGTGGTGGCCGATCTGAAGAAGATGAGCCAGAGCGTGGGCGACGACAACGCCAAGATCAAGCAAGTGGCTTCGATCAGCGCGAACAACGACGACACGATCGGCACCCTGATCGCCGAGGCCATGGCCAAGGTGAAGAAAGAAGGTGTGATCACCGTGGAAGAAGCGAAAGGCACCGATACCACGGTAGAAGTGGTGGAAGGCATGCAGTTCGATCGCGGCTACCTCAGCCCTTACTTCGTGACCAATCCGGAGAAGATGGAGGCTGACCTCGAAGGCGCCTACATCCTGATCTACGACAAGAAGATCAGCACGATGAAGGAGCTCCTCCCCATCCTGGAGAAGAGCGCGCAGACCGGCAAGCCCCTGCTGATCATCAGCGAGGATGTTGACGGTGAAGCACTCGCCACCCTGGTGGTGAACAAGATCCGCGGTGCCTTGAAAGTGGCGGCGGTAAAAGCCCCCGGTTTCGGTGATCGCCGCAAAGCGATGCTCGAAGACATCGCCATCCTCACCGGTGGAACGGTGATCAGCGAGGAGCGCGGCTTCAAACTGGAGAACGCCGACCTCACCATGCTCGGTCGCGCTGAGAAGATCAGCATCGACAAGGACAACACGACGATCGTGAACGGTGCCGGCAAGAAAGAGGACATCGTGGGCCGTGTGAACCAGATCAAAGCACAGATCGAATCCACCACCAGCGATTACGACAAGGAGAAACTGCAGGAGCGCCTGGCGAAACTCGCTGGCGGTGTTGCCGTCCTCTACATCGGTGCTGCTACGGAAGTGGAGATGAAAGAGAAGAAGGACCGCGTCGATGACGCCCTGCACGCTACCCGCGCCGCAGTGGAAGAGGGCATCGTACCGGGCGGTGGCGTGGCCTACATCCGCGCACAGAAAGTGCTGGACAAGGCCGAAGGCATCAATGCCGACGAGACCACCGGCATGGGCATCGTGAAGCGCGCACTCGAAGAGCCCCTGCGCCAGATCGTGGCCAACGCCGGCCTGGAAGGCAGCATCATCGTGCAGAAGGTGCGCGAAGGCAAGGCCGACTACGGCTTCAACGCCCGCACCGAAGTGTACGAGAATCTGCTCGCCGCCGGTGTGATCGACCCCACCAAGGTGACCCGCGTCGCTTTGGAGAACGCCGCTTCCATCGCAGCCATGTTGCTCACCACCGAGTGCGTGATCAGCGAGGAGAAGGAAGAGAAAGCAGGTGGCGGCCATAGCCACGGCGGTGGCATGGGCGACATGGGCGGGATGATGTAAGCATCAGCTCAATTGATAAGCGCAAGCCCCGGCGAGAGTCGGGGCTTGTTCGTTGGGGGAGGTCCAGGTGCATAGCTTTGGATCAAATCCATGGAGACCGAAACGCTGAAACTCGGAGGAGGCATCTACACGGTGCCCGAAATAGCGTTGATCTTGGGCATACCCAAGCACAAGGTTGACTATTGGGTCAACGCCTACTTGAAGGACAAGTTCCAAAAGCAGCAGTCTTATCAGTATCACAGCGATTTTGGAAGGCAGTCGGTTGTGAACTTCTACTCCTTGATCGAGACGTACACCTTTTTCCACCTCAAGGCAGGAGGGGCCACAACCAAACAGATCATCGAAGCGCACGATGCGCTTTCAAAGCACTACAGGACGGTGTATCCGTTCGCTCACGCATCGATCCTTCAGAGCGGGGGGGAGATCCTCTTTGGGGAGAAGGTCGGCAACAAGGAGATCTCGATCGCACGCGCGGACCGATCGTTCCAACTCTACTTCACGGATGTCATCCGGCCCTTCTGCAAGAAGATCGTCTTTGGGAAGGATGACCTTGCCGAGCGGTACTACCCAATGGGTCCGGACAAGACCGTGATCATAGACCCTCATCATCAGTTCGGGCAACCAACAGTTGAAGGGACGAATATCCTTGTGAGCACGATCAACGACTTGCACCAAGCAGGAGATTCCAAACGCCTCATCAAGAACCTGTACAACCTGAGCGACCGCCAGATCAATGATGCGATAGACTACTTCCAACGAGCAGCCTAGCTCGCATGAATTTCTACTTCGACGAGAACTTCTCCCACTATCTGTCTTCCGCCCTCAATGAACTGGAGAAGGCTGAAGGAGAGAACCAAGTGCTTCATGTGGTGAAGGAGTTCAGTCATCTCGCCGATGACAATGGTGCTATCAAGGATGAGGATCTCATACCGGCTCTGGGCAAATTGCGAGGCGTGCTGATGACGAAGGATAAGAAGATGGCCACGCGCGCGGCCCAGCACGCATTGCTCAAGAAGCATAACGTTTCAGCCTTCTTCTTCTCAACTCCGACCCAGTCTCACTGGGAGCAGATCGAGGTGATCATTCGCTGCTGGCGCACACTTACAAAGACGGCTCGCCGAAAGCGGATCGACGTGAACACGAAGCACTTCACCGTCAAATCGAACGGCAAGATCATCGACTGGGACGATGAGTAGTCCTTACAGCGTCTATACGACCTGCCCACATCAGAATACGAAGACCGGCGTGGCCGGATGATGTACCAACGCGAACACAGGATCGCCCTTCGGGTGACCGCTGAGGGAGCGAAATAGAGAGCAAGCCCCGGCGTCCCGAGTTCTCGGGAGTCGGGGCTTGTTCGTTCAGGCAACGTGGCATCGGCCTGGGCAACGTGCGCTCGCGTGCGGCGACCTTCCGTGGTACTGTCAACATCGCCTGCCGCCCGGCAAGGGTACCACTGTGAGCGTGGAGTGCCCGGTGATCGAGTGATGCCTCGCGGATCACACTTACGAACGCTCACCTCCTTACACATCATCGGGCAGCATCTACCCAATGAAGGGTAGAAACGGTCGTTCAGAGCGGGAAACCAGGCTCATGAGGGGCAGAACTCAGGGTTTTCCGGTATTGCCCACATAAAGGCCCCCATGTAGGTTTGTTCATTCCACTCCCAATAACGTGCGTCTACTCCCAATGCCTTGGAAGAAGAGAACGACCCCTCTGCATGCCGATGTCCATATTGGAAAGGAACAGGAGGAATTGTTGCGAACGTGGGGATTGAAATACGTCAAACGCCAATAAACAACCCTCGCACATGGCCATGGAAACATTACAACAAGGCAGTCGCGCCATTCCGGTGGTATTGCTACAACGGCTTCTGAACAAGAAGGGTGTCCGCCCCAAGTTGGTAGAGGATGGTGTTTTCGGACCCAATACGCGCTCTGCAGTCGTCTCCTGCCAAGCAAGGGAACGAATTGCTCAAGATGGCATCGTCGGGCCGATCACATGGGCACGACTTGGCTTGACGATCGATATCGACCACCCGGTCAAGCTTTTCTCCCAGCAGACCAGATCGACATGCTGGTCGGCGGCGGCGACGATGGTCGAGGGCACCGAACAATCGATAGGCGGACCTCAATTCAGGACCGATGAGGATGGACGCCTTCTCCTGGAGTATGTAGAGGATCTCAGAGAATTCGCCCGAACAATGGGCTGGGAGTTTCACCGTTATTCTCCTTCGGAAGTGACCGCATTGGCCGGCCTGATGAAGAACCGTCCAGTGCTCGTGGTAACCCGGTGGGGCAGGAGTCTCCATGCCATAGTTTTCAGTGCCTTGTGGAGTGATGGCACTAAAGATGGAACACTGCTGCGCATACACGATCCATGGCCGCCCAACAGTGGCCGGGTTTACGGTTCATTCTATCAAGGCTTTCGCACTCTGTATGACCCGAGCCGCAGATCCTTCGAGCTGGGCGTATTGCTACAGCCGCTGTAGTGCTGGAGGCCTTGTTGAACGCGTGCACTGGAGCGGAACGCGGGGATCGGACAACAACGTATCGAGCCATCCTTGCAGATCGTGTAGCCCACCGCCTTCTTCGCATCAAAATGGTCAGGATGACCGATCAGTGAGTCCCTCGGATCGAAGGTCCTGATCTGGTAGTCCAACGGATACCCCTCACCATAATACCAGACCTGCCCGGCCAGAAACACGGTATCAGGAGAACGGGACGCTCGCCATTGCTCAACGACCAATGATCCGCGGTAGACGAATGCCGTATCGTACGTGCTGATAGACCAATACCGGGAGCCGGCCCCATCCTTCAGTTCAAGACGGGCCACCCAGCAACCCGCTTTCCTATCGATGGACTTGCAAAGGACCGAAGCCGTATCGAGCTTGATGTCACGAAAGCCGACGTGCGCTCCTTTGACCTTGATCGGAAGTTCGGGTTCCAAGGAGTGATCGCGCGAGGCCTGGACCAGCGCCTTCAATGTGGCAGTCGAGATGATCCATACCCCAGGCTGTGAGGTCGGCCGAACGCCTTGTTCCGGGCTCGTGGTTGGAGGAACGGAAACTTCAACGACCTTGGGCGGAGCTCCGTTCTTGCTCGAGTCCGAGGTACAGCCCGTTCCAACACCTGAACCGAGCAGAACAAGCAGGATCGCGGTGCGGGCCATGGGTTGAATGTACCAGGCCCGATGACGCCGTGGCTTGTTCGTTCCTGCGCTGTTGCCCCCGGGATACTAACACCTGTCGAAAACTCCCGCCTGCTCCCCCGCCCTGCCGGGTGTAATCTCGCATGCCTGAAGTGTGCCGCGTTGGCGCTACAGGTCTTGGCCCCGCCCAATGCAGATCACACCCAAGCGTTTCTTCGATTTCTGCGCGACCCATGTGCCCTTGCTGCACGCGATCTCCATCAAGCCCGGAGACGTGAGCGAGGCGCAGGTGCGGCAGATGATCCGCACCTTCAGCGACATCACCGCTGAACAGCCCGAGACCACCTGGCAGCGCCTGCTCGAGCTACAGGTGATCGTGCCCATCGAGGAGGGCAGCTCGCACTACGTGATGGCGCAGCCCCTGCTGCGGCTCCTGCACTTCCTGTACAACGACGCGGTGCCCACCAGCCCGGAGATCATCCAGGGCTATATCGCCGCGCTCGAAAGCGCCCGCAAGCGCATCGCCATCGGTGTGGAATCCGGCGACGCCCTCAGCGTGGCCATGGCCACCAACGAAGTGGACCACACCCTGCGCCGCATCCAAGACGACCTGGACGCCACGCACCGCGCGGTACTCGCCGAAGTGGCCCGTTACAAGGCCGACCGCACCAGTGTGAGCGTGCGCGAGCGCTACCTGCGCATCCTGAGCCTGATGGACCAGTACGTGCATCCGCTGGTGGAGATCGTCCGCGTGGATGGCCTGCTGGAGAGCACGCTGGACGAGACCGACCGCGTGCTGAACGCCGCGCGCGACCAGGGCGTGTACGTGGAGCTTGTCATGGTGGAGCGCAACCGCCGCCAGATCCGCGTGCTGCGCAGCCGCGCGATCCACACGCTGAACGAGAGCCGCAAGGAACTGCAGCCGCTCTACGATGTGCTGCGCCGCTCCTCGGCCATCGCACACGGCGCCACGCTCGCCCTGGGCCGCCTGCGCCAGATGAAACTGGAGGACTGGGTGGCGAACTACGTGACACCGACCACCAACGCGCGCATCGAAGTGCCGCCGACGGATGAGGTGCTCCGGCGCATCATCGACGAGGTGATCAACCACCCGCCGGTGCCACCGCCCGTGCTGAACACCACCGAGAGCGGTGATACGCCACCCGATTACGTGCGCCTGCTCTGGCTGAACGAACTGCCGGACATCCTCAACGAAGAACTCCCGGTGAAGGACCTCACGGGCTGGCTCACGAAGAGCTTCCCTGAAAAAGGTACGGCTGACGCCCTCCTGGGCCTGAGCAAACTGCTCTTCGACCAGAAGCTCGACGTCTCCTTCAAGGGCGGACCGGCCAAGAGCTACCGCACGCGCGATGGCGAGCTCCAGGCCTCCACCATCTCCATCACCAAGGCATCCCCCGCACCCAAGCCATGACGACCGCCGCCCTCCCGCAACTGAAGGATATTTTCGACAAGCTCCGCCAGGGTGCCTACATCACCCACGAGCAGGGCCCGCTGCACGCGGCGCTCGCCGAGAACTATGAGGACTACAAGCTCTACTTCGAGCCCTTGGGCCTGAACCTGGTGCGCCACCCGCGCGACTTCTTCTACTTCCACACCGAGACCGCGGAGGGCACGCCGCCCGCCGCCTCGCTCGCGCCGATGGCCGTGTTCTGCTTCATCCTCATCGAAGCCGCCGCGAACGAAGGGCGACCGGTCGAGGAGTATCTGCTCGCCGAACGCTTCACGCTCGGCTCATTGCCGCACCTGAAGAGCGACCGCTACAAGGCACATATGCGCGCCGTGGAGGTGGACGATGAGGCCGGCCTGCGCAAACTCGTGAAGAGCATGGCCACCAAGGGCTGGGTGGAGTACGCGGCGGACGACAGTTTCCGCTTCCTCCGCCCCTTCCACCGCCTTTTCGACAAGTGCCAGGAGATCAGCCTCGCCGCCGAGCAGGAGAGCCGCAGCGTGCTGGATCCGGCGGAACCACGGATCGATCCGGAGATGAATTGACCGCCACGACGCAACGGGAACGCAACGAAACAAGATGAAGGTCCGCGATAACATTACACGCACACGAAAGAGCATTCGTGGCGTCGTGGCGTCGTTGCGGTTCAATCGCATTTGACATGCAACTAGGCCCCACCAAACTCATCGCCATCCGCAGCGGCAGTTACGACTACGCTGAAGTGGACCTGGCGACCTCGATCCAGCTCGTCGGTCCCAACAACGCGGGAAAGACCACGCTGATCAACACGCTCCAGTTCCTCTACCTGGACAACCGCAACCAGATGGCCTTCGGCGACCACGACACCGAAGCCACGCGCGCGTACTACTTCCCCGACCAGTACAGCTACCTGCTGTTCGAGTGCCTCGGTCCGAAGGGCAGCTACGTGCTCGGCTGGCGCGGCCAGAGCAAGGCCAGCGGCGGGGATCCCGTGCGCTTCACCTATGACGGTCAGTACGATGTACACGACTACCTCGACGAGCACAACGTGGCCCACGACACGAAGACGGTGCTCGGCAAGCTCAGCGCCCGCGACTATCGCGAGCTGAAGGACGCCGCCGCGCACCGTGAGGCGATCCTCGTGGCGACGAAAGGCGAAAGCAACGGCCTGGGCGTGGTACACCTCATCGAGGCCGAGCGCTACGCGCACTTCAAGGAGGTGCTGAAGAACCTGCTCAGCCTGCGCAGCATCGACCAGCACGAGATGAAGCGCAGCCTGCTGATGCTCGCCGGTCTCCCGCCCAACAAGCCCGCCCTCGAGGCGAACCGCTTGATGACCGAGGACTTCGAGCGCATCCGCGACCGCCGCCTGAAGCTGAACACGCTGAAGAGCGAGCGTGAGCGCCTGGAGAAGTACATCGACATGAGCGACGGGCGCTTCGCGCTCGAAGCCCGCCTGGCGCTGGTGTACAGCGACCTGATGGAGAAGCGCCGCAAAGCGCACGACCACAACAAGCATGTGAAGGAGGCCATCCTCGCCAAGCACGAGGCGCTGGAGAAGGAGAAGATCAGCACGGCGGAGATCCTGAAGGACCTCGACGAGAAGATCACGGAGATCGCCGGCGCGAAAGGCCGGGCGGAAGGGGACATGCAGCGCATCCTCGATCTGGGCAAGGGGCTGGAGCAGTTCGTGGAGAACATGGAGCGCGAGGCGCTGGGCAACGCGAAGGAGCGCCTGCACAACCTGAACCGGCAACTGGGCAACGCCGAAGAAGCGGACCGCCAGCGCACGGCACGCAGCCTCGCCGAGATCAGCGGCCGCGTGAGCTCCACCGAGCGCGCCATCGCCAACTTCGACAAGGCGCTGATCACCGAGCTGCGCGAAACGCTCAGCGATGACGACCTGCACGGCCTCAGCAAGCTCTTCAACCTGGACATCCTGAAGCTGCCCGTCGGTCCTTCGACGGGCTCAGGAGGCGACGTGGTGGTACTGAAGAAGCGCAAGCAGATCGACGCGCTGTTGAAGGGCCTGGCGGAAAACATCACCGGTGACAAGTACAGCGACGCCATCCTCAGCCTGCCGCTGCCGGACAACAGCAACGCCTGGAAGGAGCTCGTGGACGTGAAGGCGATGAAGAAATCGCTGAGCGATCTGAAGGCCGAACAGGACCGTCTGCGCAAATTGATGGACGCCATCGAGAACCGCGAGGCGCTCGCGAAGGACCGCGCGAAGGCACAGGCCGAGGTGGACGCGCACGTGGATGTGCTCCACCGTTGGGAGCGCCTGCAGACCGAACGCAAGGAGGAACCGCGCCTGCGCAAGCGCCTCGATGAGGTGAGCAAGGAGAAGGCCGATGCCGAGCGCCAGCGCAAAGAGGTGCGCGAGAAGCTGGACGAGATCGGCATGAAGCTGTTCGAGCAGCGCTCAGCGCTCAACCGTGAGGACGAGCGCTTCAACCGCCTGCTGATGCTGATGGAGCAGTGCGTACCGCCGCCCGATCCGGAAGCGAAGGGCAAGGAGCCCATGAGCGTGCCGGCCGAAGCGGAGGACGCCATCGCCCTCTATGGCAAGCTGATGCTCGAGCACAGCAACATGAGCCGCGAGATGGAACAGCTCCGCAGCAAGATCGAGATGGTGCTGAAGAGCGACATCATCGGGCCCACGGAGCAGGAGACGGTGCGGTTGATGCGTGAGCAGATCGAGGGCCTTCCCGCTTTCGAGGAGACGCTCCGCAAGGACTGGGACAACTACCTCCACCTGCTGCGGGCCAACTTCCAGCAGGTGCTGAAGAACCTGGACGACATCAAAGGCGCGGCGGAAGGACTGAACCGCCGCTTCACCAACGTGAGCGTCTCCAACCTGGAGAGCCTGCGCATGGAGGTGATGGACCAGAACGACCTGGTGGTCGCGCTGCGCGAGCTCGCCGAGACGGACCACACCGGCCTGTTCGACAGCAGCGGAAAACTGGACGCCGCCTACCAGAGCTTCCGCAACCGCCTCAGCGAGCGCCTCACGCTCAACTACGGCGACCTCTTCACCCTGCGCTTCACCGTGAGCACGCGCGGAGGCCGCACCCACAGCTACGACAACCTGCAGGTGGAAAGTCACGGCACCGCCATCACCATCAAGGTGCTCTTCAACCTCGTGGTGCTGCGCAGCATGCTGAAGGAGGACGTGAAGAAACAGACGCCGTTCTGCCGTGTGCCCTTCTTCCTCGACGAAGTACACTCGCTGGACGCCATCAACCGCAAGGCCGTGCTCGGCATGGCCAAGGACCTCGGCTTCATGGCCATCACCGCCGCGCCCGAGCCCGTGAGCGAAGTGGATGCGCTCTACTTCCTCCGCCCGGTGAACGGACGCCTCGTGCTGCGCAATGAACTGCGCATCGGCGTGAAGTTCGACGAGCAGATGGCGGAGGCGTAGCACGGAACATTGTCAGCGAAAGAACCCCGGCCAAGCCGGGGTTTTTTCTTTCGGGCCGCACAGGCCCTTGGAGCGTGCGGTGCGGAGACCCGACCCCGTGCGCGATCAGCGCTCACCGCCACTTGCTCTTCAGCTCACGCCTTCTGCTCACGGGCATATGCGAAAAGGATGTACACGGCTTCTCTTCGCAGCATCAAACCAGGAACAGTGGCACAAGCACACTACCGCGTGCAGCGATCGACCAGAACGCACCAGCGTATCGATGAGCTCGTGACCCGGACCCTGCGCAGGTTCTTCTGCACCCTGCTGGGCGCGACAGCGTTCGCCATCATCTGCTGTTTGTGCCCCCTTCCAGCGTAAGGACAACGCGGTCCGCGTTGGGCAACGCGCGTCGACCGGTCAGTGGTCGTGCTCACCGCTGCCCTTCGTCAACTCGCTCAACAGATAGTACGCACCCTTGATCACCACCCTGGCATCCATCGGCAGTCCGCTCAACGGCACGATCTCCGTGTAACCCAGCTCGCTCGCTCCGGTGCGCACCCGCACTTGCCTGTACGCACCGGGTCCATCCTCCATGAAGATGAAATGGTCGTCGCCGTTGCTCACGACCGCTTCACTGGGCAGGCTCCAGGCCTGTGTACTGTCGGTCATGATCAACGCTTCGATGAACATGCCGGGCAGGAGTTCCTCAGCGGTGTCATCCAGCTTCGCGTGAACGATGATCGCCTGCTGGTCCCGCTCGAACGCCTTGTTCAGGCCGAAGATGGTGGCGGTATGCTGGCCCACGGGTTCGCCCGCATGACCGAACACGACCTTTTGACCCACGGCAACGCGCGCGAGGTCCTGCTCGAACACGTTGAGGTCGATATGCAGACCCCGATTGTCCACCACATCGAAGAGCGGCTTGTTCTGTTCGGCGAACTGGCCCAAGGTGATGGCGATGTGGGTGAGGTTGCCGCTGATGGGCGAGCGCAGGGCAAAGGTGGAACTGATGACCTCCGGTGAAAGTCGCGCGGGATCCGTGCCGAACATGCGCAGCTTGGCGGCCATGGTCGCCAGGCGCGCTTGCGCGCTGGTGAGGTCGGCCTGCGCGCGTTCCAGCGTCCTCGTGGCATTGATGCGATCGGTGTGAAGGTCCTGCTGGCGCTGCAGGTCGGCGGTGAGCACCACCAGGTTCGCCGCTGTCTCCAGGTAGTCCTGTTGCAGTTGCAGGAACTCGATGTTCTCCAAGGTGGCGAGCACTTGCCCCTTCTCCACCCGCTGGCCTTCCTCCACGGGTATGTCGCGCACGATGCCGCCGAGCAGCACGCTCACTTGAGCGCTCTTGTCAGGCGGCAGCATCAGGCGGCCGTTGGCTTTGAGCGCGGTCTTCAGGCCGCGTTTCTCCATCCTGCCGGTGATCAGGCCGATGGCCTTGATCTGGTCAGCGGTAAGCGCCACCTCGGGTCCGTGCGCTTCACCGTGTTCATCGGGTCGCGCTCCTTCGCCCTCGGCAGGCGTGGCGTTACCACCGCAAGCGATGAGCAGTGCCATGGCGAAGAAGAAAGGGAGCGCTTGCCGTGCGGCAGGCCCGATGCGCAGGACCGCGCTTCCTGATATTCCGTACTGTTCCATTGTGATCTGTTCTTAGTGGCCTTGAAGGGCGCGGAGGTGGAGGACGGTGAGCGCGAGTTCGAAGCGGACGCGCAGGTGTTCGGCATCGATCCGGTAGGCCTGCTCGATACCCTGGGTGGATTCGATGTAACCGATCTCGCCGGACCGGTAGGCGCGTTCGGCATCGCTGCGCAAGGTGCTGGCCAGTGAAGCGCCGGTGCCCTCGTAGTAGACGAGACCCGCGCGCAGTTGCGTGAGCCGTGCCCGCGTGCGGGCCATCTCGCTCACGCGGGTGCGACGCACATCTTCGAGTTGTTGCGCGGCCATCTCGCTGCGCAGGCGCGCGGCCTTGGTGCGCGCGCCCTGCCCGGATCCCGGGACAGGGATGGATGCGCCGAGCAAGTAGCCGGAGAATGGAGCATCGCCATCAAGCGTCTGGTAGAAGGCGCCGCCTTGCAGGCTCGGTGCCCATTGGCCGCGTTCCAGTTTCCATTCCTCTTCGGCCAGCAACGCGCGTTGCTGTTCTTGTGCGAGCACAGGGTCGCTGCCTCCGCCGGGGTCGGGTGCCTGTGCGGTGGTGGCGAGCGCCGTGGAATCGGGTCGCGCACCGTTCAATGCACCCGCCCAGCGTTCCACTTCCGCAGCGTAGGCGACGATGTCGCCTTCGGTCTGCCGCAGGCGCAAACGCACACCGTCGGCGCTGCTCTGTGCGGAGACCTTCTCCAGCCGACCGGTCTCGCCCAGGTCGAACTTGCGCGCCGCGAAGGCCGCGAGCACGGCATACGAACTGTCCAGCCGCTGCAGGATGCGTAGCTGCTCCGCCCCCATGGCCCATTGGAGGTACGCACCGCCGGCGCTCTCCTGCACGATGGCGCGTGTGTTCACCTGCTCGGTCTGCGCAAGCCGCATGCTCTCCCTCAGGAGATCGGCGCGCTGCGCGATGGTGGTGGGGAACGGTATGCCGGTGGTGGCTTGCAGGTTGAAGTCGGCGCCGTAACCGCTATTGATCTGCCCATGCTGGTACTGCGCGCTGATGGGGTCGATCTGGAAGGCGGTCTTGCGCAGGACCTCCTGCTGCTGCACGTTGAGTTCGGCAGCGGTGATGGCGGGGTGCGTGCGGATGGCACGCGCGATGGCACTGTCGAGCGAGAGGACGGGGCCTTGTGCCCGCGCTCCAGCGCCGAGGAGCAGGAACAAACCGAGCGATGCCGCGACCAACGGCGTGCTCCCCTTACCCTCCTCTTTCCGCTTGCGTGAGAAGACCAGGTGATAGAGGACCGGCAGCACCACCAGCGTGAGCAGGGTTGAACTGATCAGACCACCGATCACCACCGTGGCGAGCGGGCGCTGTACTTCGCTGCCTTCGCTGTTGCTGAGCGCCATGGGCAGGAAGCCGAGCGACGCCACCGCCGCCGTTGCGAGCACCGGACGCAAGCGCGCCAGGGTGCCCTTCACCACACGATCCGTCACGTGGTCCATGCCTTCCGTCTGTAGCTGGTTGAAGTAGCTGATGAGCACGATGCCGTTGAGCACCGCCACACCGAAGAGCGCGATGAAGCCCACGCCGGCGCTGATGCTGAAGTCCAACCCGCGCAGCGAGAGCGCGAAAATGCCCCCGACGGCCGCCATGGGCACGGCGCTGAAGATGATGAGCGCCTCCTTGATGCTGCCGAAGGTGAAGAAGAGCAGCACGAAGATCAACGCGAGGGCGAGCGGCACGGTGAGCATAAGGCGCGCGCTGGCCTCTTGCAGGTTCTTGAAGGTGCCTCCATATTCCACGTAGTAGCCCGCAGGCATTTTCAGCCGGCCGTCGATCGCGGCTTTGATGTCCATGGCCACGCTCTGGATGTCGCGACCGCGCGTGTTCGCCTCGACCACGATGCGGCGCGCGCCGCCTTCGCGGCTCACTTGGGCGGGCGCGCTGCGGAAGCCGATGTGGGCCAGCTGCCCCAGCGGCATCTGTGCGCCATTCGGAAGCGGCACGAGTATGTTCTTCACCTTTTCCGCATCGGCATCGCGCATGTCGGCCATGCGCACCACCAGGTCGAAGCGGCGTTCGCCCTCGTACACCACGCCGGCCTTCCCACCGGCCAGCGCGGTGTTCAACACCCGGTTCAGCTCGGCGATGTTCAGCCCGTATTGCGCGATGCGTTCGCGGTCGTAGTCCACCACGAGCTGCGGCATGCCCACGACCTGCTCCACCTTGACGTCCGTGGCACCCTCCACCGTACCTATCAGCGCGGCCACTTCATTGCCGCTCTTGAACAGCTGGTCCAGGTCGTCGCCATAGATCTTCACCGCGATGTCGCTCTTCACACCCGCGATGAGCTCGTTGAAGCGCATCTGGATCGGTTGCTCGAAACTGAGGTTCATGCCGGGGATCACGCTCATCTTCCCGTTCATCAACTCGGCCATCTCTTCGCGGTCCTTCGTGGTGGTCCATTCGTCCTTGGGCTTCATCACGATCAGGAGGTCCTGGCTTTCGATGGGCATGGGGTCGGTGGGGATCTCGCTCGATCCGACCTTGCCTACGACTTCCGTCACCTCGGGGAATTCCTTCAGCAGG
>JAGODO010000233.1 GCA_017998165.1 Flavobacteriales bacterium
CTCGCTGTAGAGGCCGAACGCATAGGCCGCGCCTGCGGCATCGATGGAAACGTCCGCCGCCTGGTCATCCCGCTGCGCAACGCCCTGCTTGAACCACTCGGCCGTACCGTCAGCAGCATAGCTCGCGATGAACACGTCGCTGCCCGGCAGTGAAGTTCCGGGGTCTATCGTACTGTTGAAGGTGCCCGCATCGAAGACGGCGGTTCCCCGGAACTCACCGGTCACTAGCACGCGACCGTCGGCGCCCACGGCCACGTTCGCGGCGCGATCCGTGTAGGTGGCACTGCCACCGGTGCGCACCCAGATCAAGCTGCCATTGGTGCCGGAGAGCTTGGCCACGAACAGGTCCGTGCTTCCGCCCTGCGCCGTTACGCTGGTCCCGAACAGATCCGCGGTCCCGGTGAACTGGCCGCACACCACCACCGAGCCGTCAGGCGCTGCGCACACCTTGCCGGCGAAGTCCAGCCCGGCGCCACCCGCTTGCTGCACCCATTGCAGCGCTCCCGAGGCGGACTGCTTCACCACGAACACATCGCTCAGGCCCTGACAGGTCAGCGGCTGGCCCAGCACCGAGGCACCGGGTCCGAACTCGCCGATGGAGATCAGGCCATCGGCCAGGTCCGCCTTCACATCAACAACGCGTTCATTGCCGACGCCACCGCATTTCCCAACCCAGTGCTGGGCACCGGCGAACGTGGAAGGCACGATGCCCATCAAGAACAGAAGGATGCGCCTCACCATACAGTGGTGAAGATACCCTATGCCTTCCCGACGGCGATCACGGTCAGCCGAAAGGACGATGCATCACGATGCGTCAGGGTCGCTCATACCGCTTCGCGCCGCACACGTGCGTATTCCGCTTCCGTGTCGCGTGCTGCGACAGCCCGTTCGGTGAGCGAGCGGAAAATGGCGCCAATGGCGACCCGCATACTGGTCTGGGTGCTTTGGAACAAGGATCTTGAGATCCAGGTCGGCGTGATCCAGACCGGTATGATCGCCGGATCGGCCCGCACCGCAGCATCCATGCGGCTCATCAGCGCCTGGTTGTCCGTCACATGTTCATTCTCGTGTACCAGCCATCGCGCGCGAGCGCGTTCGGAAAGGTTGTCCGCCATCCATATCTCCTGGCGCAGGTTCAGTCGCAATATGCCGGTTGTGAAACGGAATTCGCCCCTTCGTTGCTCGTACTGCAATGCGGTCTGCACCACCTGAATGAAGGGCATGGTGATGGCCACCGCGCGGTCGGCGTCCCGAGCCCCCTGTTCACGGGCCTTCTCAGCGATCCTTTCCTGCGCAACGTCCTGTGGCGTGGGGGCTTCGCCTTGACTGATGGTGATCTCTAGCGGCATGGTGAAAAAAGTTGGTTAAGGAATTTGTACTGCGGATGGGCTATGTGCCAGACACGCACACCACGCTCTGTTCGTAGCCGAAGGTGAAGGTAACACTGGAACGGTACTTGGCAACAACCCGGGATGTACGACGAACGCGGGCGACAATGGGGGGCGAGTACTACCTCATGCCCGGATCTCAACCCGCTTGGAGCAGAACGAACCGACGAAATCAGGTGACGGGTTACCAACCGTAGGCAGTCCCGGAAAAGCGATCCTCCGGCAAACCGCATACAGGTCTGTGGCAAAACCGACAAGGTCAGCAGGGTTGCGCAGGTCCGGGATATTCCCGTCGGCGACGCGCCGCCAGTTCAATATCGGTATCAAGTGGCCGACGAAGTGTTGCCGACGGAACCGCGAACGGCCCAACCGCTTGAGTTCGTTATCCCATTCGCACACGGCAAAGGAGAATTCCAGCGCTCGGGAAACCACATCACTGACGTGCATCGGATCGATATTGAGAACGATGCTGAATACACCGAAACGGTCGGTCTCACAAGAGGGGAAAAGCTCGGTTTCGCCAGTGCCGGTATAGAAGGATATGTTGCCCAAGTCGCCAGTGGCACCCGTAACTGTCACCAGGGCGCGGGGGATCGGCTGGCGGGGCGTAGCGGCGAAACCGTTGAACACGACTTGGCCAGTGAACAGACATTCGATCATGGTATCGGTTATATGTTTGTTGTAGTTGGTAGTATCTGTCCCATGTGCGGCATGGTATCGTGAAGTTACATGCCCGGGGGAATCAAAGGACGCATGACCGAGCCGCCGGTGTGTCGCGGTGAGCGAATGGCGCGAACGGTCCGCAACCCCGTACACCCCCGGCGCGCTGGGGTCGACCATATCAACGGATGTGGAGCCGGTTGGACAGCGGCGCCCAGAACCGGCGCAGGCCCAAATGCTGGTGGCTCACGTGTGACGCATGCACCTCAGCCACTGGCCGACGGGCATACGCATGAGGAGCGAACATCTCAATGGACCCACAATGACCGGAACCGCAAAGACCGCCAGAAGCGGAAGGATATCAGCGCACTCGGGAAACACGCGAGCGCGGGCAGGGGGAATACCTACATTGCATGAACGATCCCATCATAACCCACAGTCATGACCCCAACGGAAACAAGCGTGCTGCGGATGGCACGAAGGCATCGCCAACAGGTAAGCGCCCACGGTGGTGAGTGCTGGGCGCTGGTCGAGCAGGTGCTCATCGAAGCGGGGGCGGATGTGAGCGGTGCGTTGGAGTATCGCTGGGGCCAGGAGATCCCCATCGGAGAAGCCGATGCGGGCGACATCGTCCAGTTCGAGTGCAGGAGCGGTTTTACTCTGATGCGAACCCCGGGCGACGTGACTGATGGCGACTATTTCACCGATGGGGCGCATACGGCCATCATCGAACTGGCCTACAACAACGGTCGGTCGTTCCGCCTGCGGCATCAGAATTGGCGTGGACGGAACGTGAGCACCACGACCTGGTATTTCTCGGAGTGCGAATTCTCCGATCCCCAGGGTGCCGCAGTGGAGGTCTCTCGTGTGTTCGGCCGATGGACGTTCTATCGCCCGCTGCCGGGCCCCCAAGTGCCGCATCGACGACGGTAGGCCGCGCAGGACGCCATGGAGAGGTTCAGCGGCAGCCCGGCAATGGCCGGATAGGTCGTTGGGCCTCTTCGGCTTTTGGCCTCAGGCGCATTCGGGGCTTCAAGCCGCGTCTCGCGGAATCGGTTCTCGGTGCATTCGGGTTCTTCGCGGCTTCGGGGTTCAGGGTTCTTCAGGCTGCGCCGGACTGGTCCTGCCGCATTCCGGTGAGACCGTTTTGAACGCGTGACCACTCACGGCCCGAGCACCACCACCTTCTTCGTTTCGGCATGGCCGTCCGTGAACTCGGACCGAACGAGGTAGACCCCGGGTACCATCGTACCGCTTGTGGGTAAACCATCGGCACAGATACGTCCCCGCCCATCGAACAGCCATCGCTGTTTCAAAGTGGCAGCAACGCCACAGGGTTCGCCCACCACTACTGGTGAGAAGGTGAACGCACCGTCCAGGTCCGTTTGCCGCAAGCGGTAGTACATGAGCAGCGCGGAAGGATCGGGATCACGGAAACTGTAGTGGATGGTCTCCAACGAGTAGCCGGCGCCGGGCACGGTGCCGATCGCTTCCCAGTGTTCCCCATCGGGGCTGCGCTCGATGGTGAACAGGTCGTTGCCCGATTCGGAGGCGGTGCTCCACTCCAGCAGCGCTGCATCCCCTTGGCAGGAGGCAATAAAGGACAGCAACTCGATGGGCAGGAGCACGTTGGCGGTCACGGACACGTCATCCAGGAAATAGTAGGCTCCCATTCCTCCGGTAGGGGACATCTGCGCCGCCGTGGTACCGGCATCGTTGTGGAAGTTGCCGATGGTCATGTACAGGAAGGCCTGCGTGGGCGTGAAGGTGAAGCTGTGCAACTGCCAGGTGGTGCTGTGGACGATGGTCGTTATCTCCAACTGCGGTACCACGCCGGTGATCGGTGCGCCGCAGGATTGGGCCACCGGCGCCATGGTGAAGGCCACGCCCAGGTTGTTGACGCCCCAACCGGAATACGGGTTGATGCCGTTGGTGGTCCAGAAGGAGACGGTGTACGCCTGGCCGGGCACCAAGGGGGACGCGAGTGTGATGCGGGGGTACTCGCGGAAATTCGTAACGCCCACCAGGTACCACGGCGTGAAGCCGACCATGGCGTTCCCCGTGTGCGGCATGGTGGTACCGAAGGTGGTCACGGGGGCTTGCACACCCGCGCCGCCCGCCGTGTGCATGTAATCCGGATGGCCGCAACCGGCTGTGATCGTACAGGCGCCGCTGGTGGAGGTCCAACCCGTTGCCTTGCACAACTGGGCATAGCCGGTGGGCAAGGCACTGTACGTCTCGAAGCTCGGGTTGGGCACCAGGTTCTGGCCAACGGACACCGAGGCGGGGAGCGCACCCATGAGGAGGGCGAACAGGGGTTGGAACAGCATCCGGCCTTTCACATCATCGAAGGTTGTGCTTTCCCGAAGACCGGGAGGTGATGCTCATCACTCGATCCTCCGAGGCGAGCGTTCGGGCCGATGGAACGGCAACAGCGCGGGACGGAGCGAAGGGGAATGGCGGCCGTGTGCCCCGCTGCTCCGCCATCGAGAACGAGGATGCGGAGGGGCGTTGGGGGCGCGGCACCAAAGGGGTCGCGCTGGAGGAAGCGGTGGATCCACCGGCATCGTAACAGGTCCACCTGGCGAACCATTGCCGCCTTCGCGTGTTGATGACCCGATGCGCAACGTGCCCCTCATGGCTCTCTTCTCCTCATTGCTCGGTTGCACCAGCAACGCCCAGGTGCCGCTGCCCTTGGTGGATCCCCCGCAGTCGTTCTACGACCTGAGCGCAACGGACATCGCTGGCGACACGGTGACGATGGACCGGTTCAAAGGGCACAAGGTGCTGGTGGTGAACACGGCGAGCCGCTGCGGGCACACACCGCAGTACGCCAAATTGGAGGAACTCTATCAACGTTCCGCCGCCTCCGGCCTCGTCGTCATCGGCTTCCCCAGCAACGATTTCCTGTGGCAGGAACCGGGAAGCAACGCGGAGATCGCCGCGTTCTGCACGAAGGAGTACAACGTCACCTTCCCCATGATGGGCAAGGTGGAGGTGAAGGGCAAGGCCATGCACCCGGTGTACCAGTGGCTCACCAGCAAGGAGCGCAACGGGGTATTGGACAGCCAGGTGAAATGGAATTTCCAGAAGTACCTGATCGATGAGCAGGGCCGCCTCATCGGCACCTTCGCCCCCGGCACCGATCCGCTGAGCGAAGAGATCGTTGCGCTGATCCGCCCGACAGCGGAGGTGGTTCAGCCCTGAATGGCATACGGCGAGCGGATGTGTACCGACTCCGTTGCGTTCGCTGGGGCAAGGGGCACACGGAACGCTGAGGCGTAGGAACGCGCGTCAACGCCGCTCACCGCAGCAGCGCATGGCTTTCCCACAGCGGCTGATGCTCAATTCTACCATTTCGCAATAACGTTCGTGCCATAGGGAAACCACCCCAACCCCTCCTTAAGTCTTGGCGAGCCCCCCGGATAAGCTCGCGCATTCCGGGGGTGGCGGCATCGCAGGAGGGGATAACAATTCGGGTGAATTATGAAAGAGGTCAATTGAACCACACCGCGTAGCCCTTCTTGCGCAATTCCAAGGCCAGCCCCTCCTCCACTTCGAGCGCTTCCTTGCGGCTCAGCGGGCCGATGTCCTGGTAAAGACTCGGCCTCAAGTAGCGGCCGTACTTCTGCACGATGTTCGCCGAGAGCTTGTGGCCTTTCGCATTGCGGAACCCGGTCTTGTGCTGCTGGAAGCGCTCTTGCGGCGTCTTGCTGGTCTGGCCCACATAGAGGCACTCCAGCACGCCGTTGTACTGGGGGTTCGCCTCGCGGAACCTCCGGTCCTCGGTGAAGACCTTGCGGGAAAGCTCGATCACATACACGCGGTAGCTG
>JAGODO010000234.1 GCA_017998165.1 Flavobacteriales bacterium
CCGAGGTGAAGGAGAAATTGAACGAGGAGATCGGCAAGAAGAAGGACGAACTCATCGCCCAGGCCAAAGTCGAGCGGGACCGCCTCATCGCCGAAGCGCAGAAGCAGGCCGATGACCTGAAGGCCCGCGCCCGCTCCGAGTCGGCGAACGTGAAGGCGCAAGCCTACAAGGCCGCCGATGATCAGCTGGCGCAGGTGAAGGACCCCTTCGGCAAGATCGCCGCGAAGGCCATTGCCGACAAGCTGAAGAAGGAAGCCGACAAGAAGGAACAGCAGGCCATCGCCGAGGCCGACAAGAAGGCCGATGGCATCGTTGTTGTCGCGCGGCAGAAAGGCGATGACCTGGTGAAGAAGGCCGAGGCGACGGATACGACGGTGAAGTGATCAATGATGAGCGTGCTGATGAAGGAGAGGTGGTTGTCGGTTGTCTGTTGTCGGTTGTCCGGCTTGGTGGAAAGACCAGGCAAGCCGGCTCTTGACGGAACTTTAGGGAGACAGACAACAGGCAACAGACAACAGACAACCAAGCTGTCTTCGCCGCGTGGCTTCGGGCTCGCCCTCCTTGCGGTACTCCTCGCGGGCGCCACCCAAGCCCAGGATGAGCCGGGCCCCTGCGACAGGCCCACGGACAAGAAGATCGTGAAGGCACTGGAGGACGGCGTGAAGGAGAAGAACCCCACGGAAAAGCACGCGAAGCTGAAGGCGTTGAGCGACGCGTATCCCGATTGCACGGAATGCGCGTTCCAACTCGGCATCAGCGCGTTCAACCGTGCGAAGGCCGGTGCCGGGGGATTCGACGCGTGCATCAAGTACCTGGAACCGGTGCGCGACAGGTGCCCCGACTATCACAGCGATGTGTACTACGTGCTCGGTACGGCCTACTACCGCAAGGAGCGGTTCCCGGAGAGCGCGCAGGCCCTGCAGAAGTTCCTGAAGTTCCCCACGGAGGACGCATCGAAGTTGAGCGCCGACATCGACGCGAAGACCGCAGATGCGGAGAAGGTGATGCCGGAACTCGCGTTCTATGCGGACTTCTACAAGGACCAACGGCCCTTCAATCCCACCATCCTCGCCCCCGTGAGCACCAAGGAGGATGAGTACTTCCCGATGTTCTCACCGGACAATGAGCTCATCTTCTTCACCCGCATGTCGCGCAAGCAGGCCAAGGGCGACTTCGTGACCACCCAGGTGGAGGAGATCATGGAGGCGCGACGGCCGGACACCAAGCAGTCTTTCGGGCTCGGCGATCCGCTGCCGAAACCCTTCAATCTCGGTAGCGACAGTTACGGTGGGGCCACCGTGAGCATCAACAACAAGGAGGTCTTCCTCGTGATCGGCAAGCCGACCGACGCGCGCAATGCGGACGGCAGTGTCTACAAGAACATGGACATCTACCGCACGCACTACGACACGAAGATGGACTTCGGTTCGGGCAAGCAGAGCTTCACCTGGGAGGAGCCGGAGAACCTGGGCGAGGACATCAACACGGAGGACGGCTGGGAAAGTCAGCCTACCCTCAGCGCGGACGGGAAGACGCTCTACTTCGCCAAGGTGGGACGCACCACGCGCGGTACGGACATCTACTTCAGCTCACGCAACGAGCAGGGGGAGTGGAGCAAGGCCCAACCCATGCCCGCACCCATCAACACGGATGGGGATGAGAAGGCGCCTTTCCTGCACAGCGACAGTCGTACGCTCTACTTCGCGGCGCGGCCACCTCGTGATGAGAAGGGAAGGGAGGACTTGACGCGTGGTCATCGCGGTATCGGGGGCTACGACATCTTCTTCAGCCGCATGAACGATGACGGGAGCTGGAGCCAGCCGAAGAACCTTGGCGCTCCGCTGAACACGCCAGACGATGAGCACGGCCTCATCGTGAGCGCCGATGGCCACACCGCGTATTTCGCGAGCAACCGCTTGAAGACAGGTGTGGGCGGCTTCGACATCTATGGCTTCGAACTACCCAAGGACGCACGGCCCGAGGACATCCTGATCGTGAAGGGCGAAGTGAAGAACGACCAGGGACAGCCGGTGAAGGACGCCGAGGTGCTCATCACCTATATGGACACACGCAAAACGGAGATCATCAAAGTGGATGAGGCCGATGGCAAATACGCCACGGTGCTGAGGCTGAAACCCGGCGCGGACGTGATCATGACCGTGAAGAAGGAGGACCATGTGTTCGACAGCCGCGCGTTCACGGTGGAAGACACCGCGCGGGGAGGGGTGACCGACGTGGAGATGACGCTCAGCAAGATCGAGGTCGGCAAGAGCTACAAGGTGGATGACATCAAGTACGCCACGAACAGCGCGGAGATCACCAAGGCCAGCGAGTACATCCTGGACGAGCTGATCACCTTCTTGAAGGAGAATGCCCGTGTGCGCATCGAGATCCAGGGACACACGGACAACGTGGGCGGCCTCGCGGACAACATGGCGCTGAGCAACGACCGTGCGTTCACCGTGCGCGAGTACCTGGAAGCCCACGGCATCGTGGGCACCCGGTTGACCAGCAAGGGATACGGCCCCACACAGCCTGTGGCCAGCAATGAAACCCCTTATGGCCGCTCGCAGAACCGGCGTACCGAGTTCGTGATCACCGGCAAGTAGTCGAGCGATCCGCCTGTCCATCGAGCCGATGATCGATCGTCCTGGAACGAGGAAGATGCCTGTTCCACGTCAATCCTCCTGCATGCGTCGCTCGTTCTTCCGCATCCGCAGGTTGAGCAGTTCCACCGCCACGCTGAAGGCCATCGCGCCATACGCGTAGTTCTTGATGCCCTTGGCGTGCGACCATGCGGGCGCCACGCCGTCCAGCACGAGCACCGCGCCCACGATGAAGAGGAAGGTCAACGCCAGGACCTTTACGCTCGGGTGCTTGTTCACGAAGGCGCTGATCGCGTCGCTCGCCACCAGCATGATCAACACCGCGATGATCACCGCGAGCATCATGATCAGGATCTCGTTGCTCATGCCCACGGCCGTGATCACCGAGTCCAGCGAGAAGACGATGTCGATGAGCACGATCTGGGTCACGATCATCCAGAAGATCGCCGCTTTCCGCCGATGCCCTTCACGTTGGTCGACCAGTTCCACCGTATCGCGCAGCTCCTTGCCCGACTTGTACAGGAGGTAGAGACCACCGAGGATCAACACCATGCCCCTGCCGTCGAATACCACGGCCCCGAGCGTGAACAACGGAGCGGTGAGGCGACTGAGCCAGGTAAGCGTGAGCAACAACAGCAGCCGGGTGATCATCGCCAGCGCGAGCCCCGTACGACGTGCGCTCCGTTGCCGGTGCTCGGGAAGCTCGCCGCTCAGGATGCTGATCACGATGATGTTGTCGATGCCCAGCACGATCTCCAGCACCGTGAGGGTCAGCAGTTGTACCCAGCCGTGCGCGGTGAGGAATACCGAGGGGTTGAGCTGGTCGAGCGAAAGCATAAGGGCGGCGAAGATATCCGGGCGGGAAGTGGTTCCTTGGTGGAGGTGGAGAGTTGCGCAGTTGCCCGCATCAAGGACGCTGGGACTCTCCATCCCTTCAACTCCCCAACGCTGTTCGTCAGCCCTTCTTCTTGAACACGAGGATCACGGTGTTGCGGTTCACCGGATTCAGCCAGTGCAGCGTGCGGTCCAACAATCCCGGCATGGCGCATCCGACATATTCCACCGGGCCCATGGCGCTCATCACGCGCTCAAGGCGTTCGCGCAGGCGCTCATCACCCACGAAGAGCACCGTGTTCGCGTGCCTGCTGGATGTGCTGTCCGCGAAATACGTTTTGAGGTCGACGTTCGGATCGGTATAGGGATCCTTCGGCAGGTCCCATACGTCCCAGTAATAGAGCGGTGCAAGCGGCGCATCGTGCTCCACGGTGTCCTCCACCAGGATGCCGGTCACGCCCTTCAAGCCGCGCAGGATGCGCATGGCCTGGATCCGTTCAAGCTTGCTCGAGCTGATCGTCAAGGGGACCAGCAGGGCCGTGTTCAGCGTCCACGTCCAGATCAAGGCTCCGCGCCAAAGACCGCTGCGCCGCTGCCACCAAGTGCTTCGCATGCGCCATTGTTCCCACGCCCCGTAGCCGATCACGAAGAATAGCGGGAGAACAGGGAGGAGGAATCGCTCCTGCTTGTTGGGGAAGATGGAATGCACCAGGATGAAGAGGACCACGGGCGTCCACAGCACCAATGGATGCGGCCTTTTCGCGAAGCCGAAGAGCACGGCGATGGAAAGCGGGGGGATGAGAACTCCGGCGAGCAGCAGCACATAGTTGTACCAGGGCAGGACGATCCCGGTATTGTCCGGATTCGCCAGGTTGTAGCGGACATATTCGGTCATCTCGACGAACGGCTTCCCCCAGATCATGAGGTCGATGCCGCCTTGCAGCACGATGACCGGCGCGAGCACACCCACACCGAACGCGAGGGAGCCCTTCCAGTCCCGGCGGATCAACAGCGCCAGCCCCGCGCCTCCCGCGAAGAAGATGGTCTGGAAACGGATGTTGATGGCCACCCCGGCGAACATCCCTGCCAACAAGAACCAGTGCATGGGGACGGGTGCCTGGAGGCCCGGTTCCTTGCTCACCGCCGAAGGCACTGTTGCTTTCACCAGCCACCACGCGCTCAGCATCAGGAGCGGCACGCTTACCATCTCCACGAGGTTGCGCACGCTGAGGAAAGGCATGAAGAAGAACAATCCGAGGAACAGGCCCGTGCGCCAAGCGATGCCCTCATCCCCCGTGATCCGCAGGGCGATGCGATAACCGGCCCGCACCGTGATGAGGCTCCACGCCGCGTGCAGCATCCTGATGAGGATCATCTTCCTGTCAGGATCTTGGATATTGAACCAATCCCAGAGCCGGAACAGGAGGAAGTGCAGCCCGGGATAGACCATCATGTGGCCCGTGGGTTTCGGGATGCCCGGCTGGTTCCACGGCAACCACTCGTTGTAGTCGTGGCCACGGACCCAGCTCATGGCGGCCTCGATCACCAGGAAGTGGTCGTCTTGGGCGAAGTAACCCTCGCTGAGCACCGCCGCCACCAAGCGCGGCACCGCGGCGATGAACGTCAGCCACGCCAGCGGGTGGCGTTGCATCGAGGCGGCCAGGCGGGGAAGCATCCGATCGTGCGGCAAAGTAGCTCCCGCCCGCTCCACGGCTTGTCCGGCGCGACCTGTCAAGGCCGCGCCGGAGCCAGCTGGCTTGGGGATGGATCCGCTACTTTCGATCCCCTTTTTCGGCGAAAGTGCGCGTGCGTCGTTCGGTCATCGCTTGTTGTGCCTGGGCCAGTGGCCTGGCCGCATCCGCGCAAACCCCTGTGGTGCTCCTGACGGATGCCCCGGACCTCGCGTCCAGTGTCGCTCAGCTCGACCTGATCCGTGCCCGAGGTATGGACGTGCGGGTGATCGCCGCGCCCGGGGCCTTCATCGGTACGGTCGGTAACGGGAGCCGTTCAGCCGATCCGCTGTTCCCATCCGGTTCCGTCCGTTTTGCCGGTGGAAGCCCTGACCGAGATGAATTGCCCGATGGACACCGCTTGGCGGTGGACTATCTGGAGGCGCTGGCGGCAGGTCGCCTGGAGCCGCCAAGCTCTAGTGGGCCCATGGACTGGAGCGCACATCCGGAAGACCAACTGTCCCGGCATGACCATGAAGGATCCGCGCATCATGAGGGCGAGCGCGACGCGGCCACAGCTCCGGATTGGACGTGTTCTCGGACCTATAACAGCGAGTACATGGCAGGCAGTGTGTGCGTCAGCGCCTTCTTCGTGGAGAGCAATGGCCTGGTTGACGCCAACGCCTACACCTGGTCCGCTGCCGCCATTGCGGAGGTGAAACTCCAACTCATCGACGCATGGAGCATCTGGA
>JAGODO010000235.1 GCA_017998165.1 Flavobacteriales bacterium
GTTCAATGGCTAATGTAGGGGAAAGCACCTGTCCACCGGCGACCCATAGGCGGAGGTGACCGCTCGAACGATCGCTTCGCTATAGCTTCAGCCAGCGCACGGACCTTGCTGCGATGCAGCCCGATCAAGTGACGAATGAACATTCCCACGACAGCCCGTGTTAGGTTCGCATCATCATGAACACACGTGCATTCCTTCTTCTCGCGACCTGCGTGGTCTTTACCGCAAACCTCAATGCGCAGACCTTCACCCTCACGAGCACAAGCGTTGGTGGCCAGGCCACAATGGCCGAGGTCTTCAACGGTTTCGGTTGTACGGGAGGGAATTTGAGCCCGCAGCTCTCTTGGGCCAACGCGCCGGAAGGCACCCAAGGGTACGCCATCACCATGTACGACAAGGATGCTCCAACGGGCAGTGGTTGGTGGCATTGGGTGGCCTTTGATCTGCCTGCGTCAACGACATCGCTGCCACAAGGCGCTGGGGATGCTGGGAAGAACCTGATGCCTGCTGGTGCGATCCAGGGCAAGACCGATTTCGGTGCGGCAGGCTATGGTGGTCCATGCCCGCCTTCGGGTCATGGTCCACACCAGTACGTGATCACCGTGTACGCTCTGAAGACCGCCAAGCTCGGTCTGGATGCCACAGCTACCCCGGCCGTGGTCGGCTACAATGTGAACGCGAACGCACTTGCGAAAGCGAGCATCGTCTTCTACTACGAACGGAAGTAAGGAGCGCCGATCATTCTATGATCCCGATAGGACTCGGCCAGTTCAGACCAACACAAGGTCCCAGTAGAAGAGTACAGCCACCAGTGCTACAACTGTCGCGGCATGCACGGTCCCGCTGATACGCACGAAGCCGGAAGAAGAGCGCATTCGCCACCCACGAACGGCGAAGAGCACGAGCGGAAGGGCGAGCAAGCAAAGCAACAAGGGTAGATAGGCGAGCACCGGTGAGATCCGGTCCGTTGTATCGCCCAGCCCGAAGTAGAACACGCTTTGGTTGATGAGCAGGGCTGGGACCAGGAAGAGCACAATGAGGCTGCACGCGCCGCCAATGAAGAGCGGAAGCACAGGCCGCTGGTTCCTCTTTCCGCGCAACCGAGCGAAGGCCACAAGCAACAAGGAGATGCCTGTGAACACGCCGAACAACAAGGCCACCAGCGCTGTGAACAGAAGAAAACCGCGCAGCGTCATGCTATGGAACGGCGTGCGATACGCGACCAGCTTCGCGAACTCCGCGTTCGGCGGAAAGAGCGCGATCATGTCCAGGCTGTGATCGCCCTTGGCCAGTTCGGCCTTCAGGTCGAAGGTGCGCAGTGTGGTGTAGTCGTGGTAGAAGTAGAGGTGCACCAGCCCGCGCTGTGGGTCGAGGATATTTGAGTAGAGCGTGCCTTCGCCGAGCTTCTTTCGGCAGGCGTGCATGCCGTTCACCACCGATGTGCAGAAGGCCAATGAGGTATCCGCACCCGCGGCGAGCAGGGCACGGCCGCGCTGGTAGCGCTCACTCGGTACCGAGTCGAAGTCCGTGCAGGTCGAAAGGCAGATGTTGGTGACGGCGTAATTGGCATCGTTACCTGTGAAGAGCGTGTCGGCCTCCACAACGAGGTATTCACCGCTGCGATCCACGAAGATCAAGTAGGCGCCGTTGAGCTCGCTGAAGTCGAATGTGCGGATCAGCGTTGCTGCTTCGTGCACGTCCGCGCACGAACGCAGAACGCGGCGCGCGAGGTCATCGAAATGGATCGGTGGTCTGCCAACAGCACGCGCGAACATTTTCGCAGGCGACCGCAGTCCATCGAACATCAGCCCGGCCTCGTTCATGCCGCCCTGCGGCGTGGAGTTGTTCTGTCCGAGATAGACCGCGCCGTATTCCCCTTGCTTCCCGTTCTCGAACCAGATGCGGGGGTCGATGCTCCAGGCGTCCTCGTTGTTGCCCACCATGGTGTGGCCATCAACGGTGAGCTTGAAGAAGGTGCAGGCGGCGGCGGTGACCTGGAGCAGAAGAACTACTGCAGCGGCACCGAGAAGTTTTGGGAGTTGCATATATCCGGGTCAGGTCTACCTCGAATGCGCCGAACCGAGGATGTAACGGCGAAGGTCGAGCATCGCAGTTTCCAACCTCCACGGATAACTTCGCCTCATGTCCTTCGTTTCCGCACCTCCCTACGTCCCCAAGCGCAAGATCCGCTTTGTTTCCGCCGCTAGTTTGTTCGCTGGCATTATGCCGTGAATGGATATTGACGAGAGCTTATGATGCGCGCATTCACGGCTTTCACCTGTTTCCTCGGCCTCTATGGCTCGGTGATCTCCCAGCCGCTTGGTGAGGCGTATTGGGTCAGGATCAGGGAACGCGCCGATTCGGTGGTCATCTCCCGTTTCGGGTCCGATTTCTTCAAGCATCACGTCTTCACGCCTGCCGAGGCTTTGGAATACGTAGTCGTGGGCGATGGTTCGATCGACCGGGAGCATCGCGATACCATTACGCGTGAGCCCTCGTTGTGCCGTTTCGAGTACAACATCGGCTTCGATGCGCTGCATGCAGGTTGGATGAACATCAGTTTCAGCATCACCCCAGATGGTCGTCTCATCGAGGATGAGGACCTGAGAGGCTTTGTTGAGCACGGACCGCCTTTCGCTTTCCACACTGATCTGAGCGGTTTCATCGAACTGGCGCGGGCGAACGGTGTGCGATGCGCGCGGAGAAGTGCTTTCCGTGAGATCCGTTGGATACCCTTGGATACGACCGCACGGGTACACCCCGGTGGGAACGGGCGCTATGAGCTGGTCCTTGGACGCATTCGCGGCAAGAAGAGAGAGAAGGTCTCTTCTTCCACCCACACCTACCAGGTCGTGGATGCGATCGTCCTTGATCCGTTCACCGGGGCGGTCCTCAGGAAGGAGGAACGGCACGAGACCCTCGGTTGGACTTGCGGTCCAGAGTTCCTTTAGGTCTTGGGTCGAAGCGGCTCCTCGGCTCGCCCTCCACCGATACCTTCGCCCTATGACTTTCGTTACCGCTCCACCTTACCAGCCCAAGAACAAGATCCGCATCGTTACCGCCGCCAGTTTGTTCGATGGCCACGACGCCGCCATCAACATCATGCGGCGCATCATCCAGGCCACCGGCGCCGAGGTGATCCATCTGGGGCACGACCGCAGCGTAGAGGATGTGGTGAACACCGCGATCCAGGAGGATGCGCACGCCATCGCGATGACGAGCTACCAGGGCGGGCACACGGAGTACTTCAAGTACATGCACGACCTGTTGAAGGAAAAGGGCGCGGGTCACATCAAGATCTTCGGTGGTGGTGGGGGAACGATCCTGCCGAGCGAGATCGAGGACCTGCACAAATACGGCATCACGCGTTTGTATCACCCGGATGACGGCCGTGCGATGGGTCTGCAGGGCATGATCAACGACATGCTGGAGAAGGCCGACTACGACCTGAGCGACAAGGTGAACGGCGAGGCGAAGAAGCTGACGCCGAACAATTGGCCGGCCATCGCCAAGCTGATCAGTGTCGCGGAGAACCATCCGGAAGTTTTCGCCACCATCGCCGACGAGATCCACAAGAAGGCCGCAGCCAGTAAGGCGCCGGTGCTGGGCATTACAGGCACGGGCGGTGCGGGCAAGAGCAGCATGGTGGATGAGTTGATCCGCCGCTTCCTACTGGATCAGCCGACCAAGACCATCGGCGTCATCAGCGTGGACCCGAGCAAGCGCAAGACCGGCGGCGCGCTGCTGGGCGACCGCATCCGCATGAACAGCATCCGCGGTGAACGCGTCTACATGCGTTCACTGGCCACACGCCAGAGCAACCTCGCGCTGAGCAAGCACGTGCAGGAAGCCGTGGATGTTTTGAAAGCCGCGGGCTTCGACCTGATCATCCTCGAGACGAGCGGCATCGGCCAGAGCGATACCGAGATCCTCGACCACAGCGACGTCTCGCTCTACATCATGACGCCGGAGTTCGGAGCGGCCACGCAGCTGGAGAAGATCGACATGCTCGACTTCGCCGACGTGGTGGCCATCAACAAGTTCGACAAGCGCGGTGCGCAGGATGCCGTACGCGACGTGAAGAAGCAGTACAAGCGCAACCACCAGTTGTGGGACGCCGACGATGACAAGCTTCCGGTAGTTGGAACGATCGCCAGTCAGTTCAACGACCCCGGCACCAACAACCTGTATGTGCGATTGATGGAGACGATCAAGGCGAAGACGGGCGTCGACTTCCACAGCACTTTCCACGCTCACGATGAGATGAGCGAGAAGGTGTGGATCATCCCACCGGCACGCACGCGGTACTTGAGCGAGATCAGCGAGAACAACCGCCGGTACGATGAGCGCGTGGACAAGCAGGCTTCGATCGCTGATCAGTTGTACGGGTTGCATAGTGCCGTACTCACGTTCGGTGGTCCTGATCTGCTCGAAGCCGCGAGCCTTGAGCCACGAGCCACGAGCTTGCCCACGTCCGCCAGCAAGCTCGAGGCTCGAGGCTCGGAGCTCGAAGCCCTGCAGCGCAAGTTCGAAGAGCTACGCAAGGACCTGGATCCTCACCTGTGGTCAATGCTCCAAGGCTGGAAAGAAGAGGAAGCGAAGTACAGCGGCGAATTCTACACCTACCTCGTGCGCGGCAAGGAGATCAAAGTGCCGAACCATTCGGAAAGCCTCAGTCATCTGAAGATCCCGAAGGTCGCGCTGCCGAAGTTCCGCAGCTGGGGCGACAAGGTGCGCTGGGCCATGCAGGAGAACACGCCCGGCTTCTTCCCCTACACCGCGGGCATCTATCCCTTCAAGCGCACCGGCGAGGACCCTGCGCGCATGTTCGCCGGCGAGGGCGGACCCGAGCGTACCAACAAGCGCTTCCACTACGTCAGCCAGGGCCTGCCCGCCAAGCGCCTCAGCACCGCGTTCGACAGCGTGACGCTCTACGGCCACGATCCCGGTCGTCGTCCGGACATCTACGGCAAGGTGGGCAACAGCGGTGTCAGCATCTGCTGTCTCGACGATGCCAAGAAGCTCTACAGCGGCTTCGACCTGAGCGCGCCCACCACTAGTGTGAGCATGACCATCAACGGTCCCGCGCCCATGCTGCTCGGCTTCTTCATGAACGCCGCCATCGACCAGAACTGCGAGAAGTATATCCGGGCCAATGGCCTCGTTGACGAAGTTGAAGCGAAGATCAACGCGCGGTGGGCTGCGAGCCATGAGCCACGAGCCTCGAGCTCGAAGACGGAACCAAGCTCGAAGCTCGAGGCTCGCAGCTCGAGGCCGCACTACCACGGCGACATCCCCCAAGGCAACGACGGCCTCGGCCTCATGCTCCTCGGAATAACCGGCGACCAAGTATTGCCCGCCGACGTCTACGCCAAGATCAAAGCCGACACCCTCGCGCAAGTGCGCGGTACCGTGCAAGCCGACATCCTCAAGGAAGACCAGGCGCAGAACACCTGCATCTTCAGCACCGAGTTCGCGCTGCGCCTCATGGGTGATGTGCAGCAGTACTTCATCGAGCAGAAGGTCCGCAACTTCTACAGCGTCAGCATCAGCGGCTACCACATCGCGGAGGCGGGCGCCAACCCCATCTCGCAGCTCGCCTTTACCCTGGCCAACGGCTTCACCTACGTTGAGTACTACCTCAGCCGGGGCATGGACATCAACGCCTTCGCGCCGAACCTGAGCTTCTTCTTCAGCAACGGCATGGACCCCGAGTACGCCGTGATGGGCCGTGTGGCGCGTCGCCTCTGGGCCAAGGCGCTCAAGCACCGCTACGGCGCCGACGAGCGCAGCCAGATGCTCAAGTACCACATCCAGACCAGCGGCCGAAGCCTCCACGCGCAGGAGATCGACT
>JAGODO010000018.1 GCA_017998165.1 Flavobacteriales bacterium
TGACTCGGCTACTTATCACACGTATGGCAGGCTCTTTAACTGGTACGCAGCGAACGACCCCCGGGGCCTCGCGCCGGAAGGCTGGCACGTCTTCACGGAGGCGGAATGGGAATCGATGGAAACTTGTTTGGGCGAGGACTCGGTGGGGTACCGTATGCGCACGGCAGGAGCGGGGCAATGGCCCGGTCCCGCCATGGCGATCGACAACAGCAGCGGCTTTGAAGGACTTCCCAGCGGCATGCGTTCGGACAACGGAGCGTTCAGCCATGCAGGTCACTCGGCGGTCTATTGGACATCCGCGGAGGGCAGCGTGAGCGAGGCCTGGTGCGGTCGGCTCATCCACCACATCAACAACCAAGGCGTGGGCGAAATGGTGACGGGCATCGGGTATATGAACAAGGCGGACGGATACGCCGTTCGTTGCGTGAAGGACCGCACTTCCCCTATTCGGCTTTCCATAGATACCGCCAAGGCATTCGAGGCCGCCATCGCGGAGTACATCAAAGCCATGACCCGACCCGGCGGCAGGTTCGCCGACACGCTGTACATCGGCAGGCACGTCGACTTCCCGGACATTGAACTACCGCAGGCGATCGGGAACACCGCCGTGCGCATCGTTGAGCCCACGGAAGCCGAAGCGCTGCGGAAAGGTGAGGGCTTCGCCTACCTCAACATCTTCGGGTGGTCCACGCACGACAGGATCGAGTTCCTGGTCGTCAGCTTCGGTCAAGGCATGCGGCATTGGCCTGATGGTCGAGATGACCGCCACCTGTATTTCAGCTCCGGTCCCGGGTCTGGGACGCTTGTACTGGACAGCTTGCGGCGCTGAACCGGGGACCAGCCTTTCCCGACCCGGGAGCCCTCCCTTCCGCCTCCGGCCGCAGGTGATCCGTAAAGCCGTCCCCGGGCCGGCCGCCGTTCAACACGACCTGTTGGCGGATCGGCACGACCCTCGCGCCCCTGCGCAGCGCCCCCGGTTATCTTTCGCCGTCATTTTCCGGATGCCCGCAACGATCACGCGTTCCCAGCGTTTATCCCGGTTCCGGAGGTACTTACCCACCACCGCATGAAGCTGACCATCCCGACCGTTCTCGGTCCAGCGACGCTGGCCTTGATCGTTCTTTCCTCCTGTGTAGGCCGAAAGAGTCTCAACTATCTGGCAGACCCAGCCCTGAGCAACACGGCCAAGCTCTTCCCCAATTCGCGCTTCGAATATCGCATCCAGGTGAACGATGTGATGAGCATCCGCGTACTGGGCCTGGATGATGCGACCAGCCGGTTGTTCAATATCGAAAGCGGGAACGGCACCGCCCTCAGCGACGCGGCGCTCTATGTCAATGGGTTCAGCGTGGACAAGACCGGCAGCGTGCAGCTCCCGACCGTCGGTCGCATCAAGCTCCAAGGGCTCACGATGAGCGAAGCACAGGAACTGGTGCAGCGCAAGATCAACGACTACTTCACCAATGCCACGGTGATCCTGAAGATGGTGAGCTTCCGCGTAAGCGTGCTCGGAGAGGTGAACACACCGGGGAGCTACTTCATCTACAACAACCAGATCACCCTGCTGGATGCATTGGCCCGTGCGGGCGGTCCCAAGGAATACGCCGATAAGCGGCACGTTACGCTGATGCGCCAGAGCGACCAGGGCACCCAGGCGCTGTACGTGGACCTGAGCCGTGCGGACGTCGCCAGCAGCGAATACTACTACCTGCTGCCCAACGACGTGGTCTATGTGCCCACGCTGAAGGCCCGACCCACCCGGATGAACCTCGAACTGCTGGGCATCCTGTTCTCCGCCGTGAGCGCCGCCGCGCTCGTGGTGACCGTACTGAACCAATCGAAGTAAATGAACCAGACCGGAGCGCAGGACACCGTCGACCTGAAGGCGATCTTCACGAAGATCGCCCGCAAATGGTGGCTCTTCCTCATCACGATCAGCATCGCCGTGGCGGCCGGGGCGGCCTACATCAAGACCACCCCCAAGGCTTATCGCGTCAAGAGCGTGCTGCGCATGAGCGAGGGGCGGCGCGCCAGCTTCGGCGGGAACAAGGAGGAATTCCTCAAGGGTTCGGGCTACCTGAAGACCGATGCCGAGCTGGAGGACGAGATCACCATGATCCGGTCGGTGAACAACATGACCAATACGCTGAAGAAGCTCGACTTCAGCATCGGTTACTTCGAGACGATCAACTTCCTCACGAAGGAGGTCTACGATGCGCCACCTTTCATCGTGCGCATGGACAGCGCCACCACCCAGATGTGCGGCGTAGCGATCCATGTGAAGGTGGATACCATGGGCGGCACATGGCGCGTGAAAGCCACGGGCAAGAACGTGCGGCTGTACGATCTGCGCACTTCGCAGATGCTCACCGACGATTTCATCCGCAACGTGGACATCGATGAGATCGTGGCCTTGGGCCAGTCGTTCAAGCAGGAGCACCTGAATTTCTCCATCGAACTGCCCAAGAAGTACGTGATGAACGCGAAGAGCGACTACTTCTTCGTGCTCAACCCGCTGGACGAGCTGCTCCGCCAATGGCAGGGCGCCACATCGGTCGACCCCATGAGCGATGAGAGCAACATCGTGACCTTGACCACCAGCGGCGAGGTGATCAGCAAGCAGAAGAAATTCCTTGACGCGCTGATGGCCACCTACATCGAGGGCGAGCAGGACAAGAACACGCAGAAAGGCAAGGCCACGATCGAGTTCATCGACCAGACCCTCAAACAGAGCGGGCAGCAGCTGCAGCAGGCGCAGACCGCCTTGCAGACCGCCCAGGCCGGCGGTAGCATTGGCGACGGTGTCACGCAGGGCGGGGCCATCAATCAGGAGCTGTTCCGCATGCAGGACGAGGAAAGCCGCACGCGCAGCAAGCTCACCAACCTGAACGCGCTGGTGGCCACCATGAGCGCCGACCCCGGGGGGCAGGCCACCACGATCGCCGCGACCGGCCTGGACGCGCCCAGCCTGAACACGCTCATCGACAAGTACAACCAGGACGTCGCCCGTCTGCGCTCCGAAGAACTCAATGTGAAGATCGCTACCGCGCCCATCATCGCGTTGCGCAGGACGGTGCAGACCGAGCGTGACCAGATCGTACAGAGCGCGCAGGCCCTGGTGAACCAGACCCAGAGCGAACTCAACAATATCCAATCGAGGATCGGCTCGCTCCAGGGCAAGCTGTACGCGCTGCCCCAGCAGCAGATGAAAACGAGGATCGCTACCAAGACCTACGAGCTCACCGAGAGCATCCACAACTACCTGCTGGAGAAATCTTACGAGGCACAGATCGCCGTGAACAGCGACCAGGTGGACAAGACCGTCGTGGATGCCGCACGTCCCGAAAGCCCCACCCCCATCTCGCCGGACAAGAAGGTGGTGATCGGCGGTGCCTTCGCCGTCGGCCTCATCGTTCCGCTGCTGTTCCTGCTGATGCTCGACTTCCTCAACGACAAGATCTCGGACGTCGATGAGCTGAAGCGCTTATCGGCCCTGCCGTTGCTGGCCACCATCCCCAACAGCAAGCGCAAGCGCATCACGCCGGACGAACCCAAGAGCCTGCTGGCGGAGAGCTTCCGCACGGCACGTATCAACCTGCAATACCTGAACGTGAACGCTCCCCGACAGGTGGTGGGCATGACGAGCAGTACCAGCGGCGAGGGAAAGACCTTCTGCTCCATCAACCTCGCCACGGTGATCACCCTCAGCGGAAAGCGCACGCTGCTGATCGATGCCGACATGCGGCGACCGCGTATCCATGAGTACCTGGAACTGGCCGACGGGCCGGGCCTCAGCACCTTCCTCATCGGCGAATGCACGCTCGAGGGCGCCGTACGCCGGAGCGGTATCCAAGGGCTCGATGTGATCACCGCCGGGCCCATCCCGCCCAACCCGCTCGAACTGGTGGAGTCGCCCCGCATGGCGGAGCTCTTCGCCGAGGCGCGAAAACGGTACGACCACATCATCGTGGACGCCTCACCGATGGGGCTCGTCAGCGAATTCAAGGTGATCATGGGCCATTTGGACGTGACGCTCTACGTGGTGCGCCAGGGTCATACCCGGCGCAACATGTTGCGCGGCGTGAACGAACTGTACCGCGACGGCAAGCTGGCCCACACGAGCATCATCCTCAACGACGTGAAGGCGGGCCAGGGATACGGCGAAGGCTACGGGTACTACACCAAGTAGACCAGCAGGGCATCCATGTTCCGTACCGAAGGGTTCCAGAAATACCTGCGCAATGTCTCGTGGCTCTTCGCTGACCGGATCGTAAGGCTGGCCTCGGTGCTCATCTCGAGCATCTTCATCACGCGATACCTGGGGCCGGAGCTGTTCGGCCAGTTGAACTATGCCAGCGCCCTGGTGGGCATCTTCTACGCGCTCACCTCCATGGGTATCGACGACCTGTTGACCCGGGACCTGGTGAGGAACCCGGAACAGCGCGACACGCTCCTCGGCACCGCTGCCCTGATCAAGCTCGGAGGTTCGTTGATCCTGCTGGTCGCCGTCATTTCCATCGCGTTGCTGAAGGACCTCCCCTCCGTGTCCCTCTGGATGGTCCTGTTGATCGCGCTCGCGGAGCTCCTCAAGCCCATCCTGGTGATCGAACCCTGGTTCCATTCACTGGTGCGGGGTCGCGTGGTGGCCCAGTTCAACATCGTCCAGTCAGTGATCACCCTGATATTCAAACTGGGCCTCGTCCTGTTCCACGCCTCCCTGGTCTGGTTCGCTGCGGGCTATATCGTGGAGCTTGCCGCTCTCTCGGGTGGTGCGTACATCGCCTACCGTTACAGCGGACTCCATGTGCGGGACTGGCGATTCGATCGAGCGCTCGCTATAAGGCTCATGTGGCAAGCTTGGCCCCTGCTGGCGTTCGCGCTGGCCTTGTTCGTACAGGCCAAGATCGACCAAGTGATGATCGGTGACCTGCTCCGCCACAGCGTTTCCCAAGCCTTCGCTGACGCGGAAGTCGGCCAGTACTCGGTGGCGCTCAAGATGGTCGAATCCTTCGGCTTCGTGCCCAGCATCGTTGTGGCCACCCTGGCCCCTGCCCTGACGCGTGCCCGCCAGCACAGTCAGGAGCTCTACGTGGACCGGCTGTTGAACCAGTACCGGTTGATGTTCGTCCTGTGGCTGGTAACAGCCATCCCGATGTATATCCTCGCGGAACCCATGATCGTGATGCTGTTCGGTGAAGAATACCGCGCGGCCGGTTGGTTGCTCTCACTCTTCTCGATCCGCCTGCTGTTCACGAACATCGGCGTCGCCAAGATGAGCTTCATCACCAATGAAGGGCTCTTCCGATTCTCCCTGGTGATGGCGCTGATCGGGGCGACCTGCAACATCATACTGAACTATCTCCTCATTCCCCCGTTCAAATCCGTTGGCGCGATCTGGGCCATGATCATCTCCAATTTCATCAGCATATTCCTGCTCGACCTCTTCTACGGCCCGACACGTCCCAACTTCGCCTGGATGATGAAGGGGATGGCGACGTTCTGGAGGTTCCATCGCGTGAGCTGATCGTTCATGGCCCAAGCGAAAACAGAAGAAGGGATCTGGCACATCCATGGTGAGCATGGTACGGGACCCGCATTACCGGACCGCAACCTCGTTCCGCTGTCACCCGTGCTCTTCAATGACTTCGCATGCCCGAAATGCTCGGCACCGGGACCCCTGCCCTCGCGCAGCCTGTTCATCGGCATACAGGTCCTGGGCGACTACCGCTGCGCGGAGTGCGGCGCACGGTACCTGCGCGATCTTCCCGTCGGTTTCCAGACCGAACTGCAACTGGCGTTCGAACCGGAGACCAGGAGCATCCTCCACTGGAACGCCGAACCGTGGATCACCTATCCGGAGTACGCCGCGACCACCACGTTCAAGTTCCCCATTGAGCGCAAGGTCTTCAGCGAGCGCAGCAAGGTGATCGTGCTCAACACGCTGGACCACCTCTACGGCCATGTCCTGCTGAAACTGTTCAACGCCCAACACTATCTGGACCACTATCCGGACCATGGTGTGATCCTGTTGCTCCCGAAGATGTTCGAGTGGCTGGTTCCGAAAGGCGTGGCCGAAGTCTGGCTGGTCGATCAGAAACTCTCCCAAGCGAGGGCCTGGCATCCATGCATCGACGCCTTCGTTCAGGAGCAATTGCCGAGGTATGGTGAAGTGGCTCTCGCTCGTGGCTGGAGCCATCCGGAGTTCACCGCGATCGACATCGGTCGTTTCACCGGGATCAAGCCCTTCGAGCTATCGGAATTCACCACACGTCCGCCGCACATCACGTTCGTGGCACGCACGGACCGGTTGTGGTTCGATTCCGCCTTGAGCAAGCTGCTGTACCGGGCGCTGAACCCTCTCGGTCTGCGGGGCAGCCTGGGTGCCTGGTTCGTGCGCCGCCAGACCATGATGATCAAGAAGACCATCCGGAAGATCAAGCGCGAGTACCCGGATGCGTCGTTCTCTGTGGTCGGATTGGCCAAGCCCGGTGGACTGGCCGATGTCGCCGAGGACCTGCGCACCACGCGCATCGACAAGGAGACGGAATTGCTCTGGTGCCGGACTTACGCGAAGAGCCATGTTGTCATCGGCGTCCATGGCAGCAACATGCTGCTGCCGACCGCGCACGCCGCCGGACTGGTCGAGATCCTGCCGTACGATCGCTATGGCAACATCGTGCAGGACGTTTGCGTACGCGAGAATGACCGCATGCAGCTTTTCCTTTACCGCTTCGTCGATGAATTCGCGACACCGAACGCGGTCGCCCGTCAGGTGGTCTCCATGTTCCGCTACTACACGCTCTACCATCGCGATAATCGAGTGAACGTCTTCTGAAAATGAGCACGCCATTCATTCCTCCCGGCCCATTGAACACCCCCGTGCTGTTCATCGCGTTCAATCGGTACGATACCGCATTGAAGGTGTTCGAGGCCATCAGGCAGGCACGTCCGCCCCGGCTCTATTTCGCGTGTGACGGTGCCCGCAATGAGACCGAAAAGGCGAAATGCGCGCAAGTCCGCTCATTGGTGGAGCGTGTGGACTGGCCGTGTGAGGTGCTCACGAAGTTCAGCGACGTGAACCTCGGCGTGAAGATGGGCGAGGCTACCGCGATGACGTGGTTCTGGGAGCATGAGGAGATGGGCATCGTGCTGGAGGACGATACGCTGCCCGTGCAGAGCTTCTTCTGGTATTGCGAGGAACTCCTGCATCACTACAAGGATGATGACCGCGTCTGGTGCATCATGGGCAACAACCTGATGACCGAATGGGAGGTGAAGGGCAGTGATTCCTACTACTTCTCGACCCACGGATACGGCGCGTACTGGGGATGGGCGGGATGGCGCCGGGTCTGGCGCAAGTACGATGTGGACATGAAGGAGTGGCCGGCCGTGAAGGAAGCCGGCATCATCAACGGCCATTTCATCAGCAAGGCCGAGATGGCCGAGGCGTACGGCGTGTTCGACAACACCTACGATGGCAACATCCGTTCGTGGGACTTCCAATTCGATTTCGGTCGTATCGTCGAACGCGGGGTGAACATCATCCCGAACGTGAACATGATCCGGAACGTGGGGTTCGGTGCTGGCGGCACGAACACCGTGAGCGAGAACGATGTGAGGAACAAGGATGTCCTCATGGAGATCGGACTCCCCCTCCACCACCCGCGGCACATGATGGTCGACGTGGTCAGGGATCACGCGCATTTCAAGCGCTATGTGCAGCCCACCGGATTGCGCAGGTTCAAGAACGCCATCAAAAGCCTGTTGCCGAAAGAACTTGACGAGGCCGTGACCCCCTTCTTTTCACGACTGCAGAAGTCGCTCGGGATCCATTGAAGGCCCCGCCTCTCCATTGAACCTGAACGACCTTGGCCCGGCCGTCCAATGACCGCAAAAGCATGCTTCCCAGCGACAGCACCCTGAAGTTCCTGAAGAAAGGCCGGAACGGACTCGTCAAGGTCCTTCGGAACAGGTCGAAGTTCGGCATCAGTTACCAGTACGCGGATCTGCGCGGTCAAGCCAGCAGCGATCGCATCAAGAGCGAATTGCTCGCCGAAAAACCGAGCATGATCTGCCGTTTCGGCAGCACGGAACTGAACGCGCTTCTGGGCTATCTCGGACATAAGGCGGATCACAAGCCCTCTCTGGCGAACCATGTGCGCTTCATCACAGGAGACATCCCATCCTACGGGTTCGACCCGGAGTATCTGTGGTGCATGTCCAATCTCTCGGGCTTTTTCTCCGTGAGCGTGGATCAGCTCATCCGTTTCGGAGAACTGATGCTTGAGGACATGAAGCAGGTGGACATCCTCGGCACCTGGCGCCGCGAGGAGATCTTCTTCGCGAAGGAGCTCGCTCATGTGACCAAGGTCGAACTGATCGATCTGGAACCCTACGAGCATGAGAACCCGTGGAGCGAGATGCTCGCGGGCCGGAAGGTGCTCCTGGTGCATCCGTTCGAGAACACCATACGGCGGCAGTACGAGCGGCGGGAGCTGCTCTTCAAGGACCCACGCGCGCTGCCCGCATTCGACCTCAAGACGGTTCGCGCGGTCCAGACCGTGGCCGGGCAGCCGACCTCCTTCGCCGATTGGTTCGAAGCGCTGGACTATATGAAAGGACGCATGGACGCAACCGATTACGACATCGCCATCATCGGCGCCGGTGCGTACGGATTCCCGCTCGCCGCACATGCCAAACGCACGGGCAAGAAGGCCGTGCACATCGGCGGCGCCACACAGCTTTTTTTCGGCATCATCGGGCAGCGCTGGGAGAACCATCGCCTGCGGAATGAACACTGGGTCCGCCCCGGAGAGGACGAGCGACCGGAGAACGCGAACGTCGTGGAGGGCGCTTGTTATTGGTGACCTCCTTAGCGGCATGCCCAACGGCCAACCCGGCACACCGGCTTCCGGAGCGTTGAGCCGGCTCCGATCCGGCACGCATTCGCCCATGAGCGACTTGCAGGAAGTTCACGCCGGAACACCCCCACCCTCAGGCCCGGCACCGCGCATGCCGATATCTTCGACGCGTCGGTAACCGACGATCAGGCACGCCTCGTGATCCAGAAGCACAAGCTCGTCAACACACTGTTCATTCTCGGGCTTCCGGTCTTCGGGATCGGGAACTACCTCATGTACAAGCCCGGGTTCACTTGGACCGCGGGACTGGTCTTCGCCGTGATACCCTACACGGCGATCGTCGCCTTCCACCTGCTGGACCTGCTGGTACGCGGAAGCTTCACCCCGGTGGTGAACCGGACCTTCCTGGTGTGCCTGGCAGCGATCATGTCAATGATCGTCTCGCTGTTCGTCGGTCTGCACTACCACAGTCCGGTGCTGAAGATGTCGAACAGCCTGGCCATGGTGCTGGAGTTCAGTGTACCGCTCTTCGCCTCGATCATCGTTCATGTATACAATCTGCATCGCGATGATTTCGACTGGCTAGCGCTGGTTCTCAAGAGCATGCTGGCTTTGGAGGCGGTAAATCTGCTGGGCGTGGCGGCCGGACTGCATAACGTGCTGCACAGTTTCGAAGGGCGTATCAGCTGGCCTTTCATGCTCGGCATCTATGAGTCCGCGCACCTGATGGCCTTCTTGAATCTGATGCTCCTCTTCTACATGAGGGATTTCAAGAACCGGCCGTTCAGGTTCATCGGGATCATCGGGCTCTACCTGTTGAACATGGCCATGATGATGAGCGTGAACAGCCGGCTCTCGTTCATGACCTTCTTCGCGATCACCGTTCTCTTCGTCACCAAGGCGATCAGGGGCCTCAGGGGCCTTTACACGGTCTCGCTGTTCACCATGCCCTTGATGATGAGCTTCGCGCTGCTCATCTTCCAGATCCTTTCCCTGCCCTTCTTCGTGGCCATCCTTGAGCGGGTGGACAAGGAGGATGTCACCACCTTCAATGGCCGCACCTACATCTGGGAGTCCGGATTCGACTGGGCTTTCAATGACGGGCGGGGCTTGATCTTCGGGAACGGCTTCCAGGGCCAGGCCCGACTCAACCTTCTTGATCATGTGGCGGAGTTGTGGGGAGAGAACGACTCCTACAACATCCATATGCACAGCGCGTTCCTACAAACCCTTCTGGGCCAGGGGCTGGTGGGATTGGTGCTCTTCTACCTCGTCTATTGGCACGGCTACAAGCGATATCGCATCGAGTATCTGAACAACACGGCGCTGGCGCCGGCCTTCGCCGCGTTCGTCTACATGTTGTTCTGTTGGCAGATCGAGATCTCGTTCTTCGGCTACAACTTCGGGTTCGTCTTCCTGATGCTCCTGATGGCCCCTTGGTGCATCAAGCCATCGGCCGTTACGGGCAAGAGAAAGTCGCTGACCGGGGAATGGCTCGCATGACAGGACCGCCAGGTCCCGCATGGATGTCACACATCCCGCGATCGATCGGCTGACCGATCAGCGGCAAACATGCGAAAGCCCGGAGCCGAAGCCCCGGGCCTTCTGACGGAACAACTCAGACACTATTCCACAATGATCCTTTCCGTACCGCTGGTCGATCCGGCGATGCGCAACGCATAGATGCCCTCCTCCAGGCCATTCGGTACTTCAATGCTCAAGCTCGCGGGCGGCAGGAATACACTGGCCACCGTCTGACCGTTCGCACCGATGAACGAGGCGGTGCCGGATACCGGGTTCCTGAATCCCAAGCGGGTGCCGGCCTTCACGGGATTCGGGTACACGCCGCCACCATCGGCCACGGTGATGCCTCCTTCCACATCCGTACTAAGGCCGCAGAGATCATCATCCTCCTTCACCAGTACCTTGGATGTGGAACCCTGCAAGGTGACGCTTCCGGAGAAATACTGCCCGTTCACGTCGCTCCAGCAACCCTCCAGCGTGAAGGTCTGGTCGGTGAGCTGGTCGTTGATCAATATGATCTGGTGCTCCAACGGGTCGTTCTCCTGTACCTGAACCTTGTGGAGATGGACATTGTCCAGGTAGTACATCGGCTCGGTCCATTGGTTCACCAGTACGACCTGCGCGGCCTCCGCATTCGGCGACTGGAAGTAGTAGCTGTGGTCGCGGCGGTCCACGCCGAACGGAAGCATACGCTCCCACAACGCGTACGGGTTGTTGGTCTGTGACTCACCACGCACCCGCGCCAGGACGTAGCCGGGCGCATTGCTCCTGGTAGAGATGTCCAATCGGTACCAGTCGTTCTGGCCGTTCTGGAGCGGGAACCACGCGTTGTTGCGCATCGCCGAGTACGTCATCTGAGAGTTGTCGGGCAGATGGATACTGGCGCAACCGTTGTCCAGTTCGTTCATATCGTGGGTCACCTGCACGTTGGTGGGCCAGTACTCCCATCCAGTGACAGCATCTGGGAAAGTGCCGTTCGGGAGCAGTTCACCGGACAATTCGCTCGTCGTGGTCCATTCGCTCAGGTGCAGCGGACTGCGCGTGCTCCCCTGCTCTTCGCCCCGCACCGCCTGCCAGTGCTCCAGGCCATAGTAGTACTGCCCGGAAAGGAAACCGAAGTGGAAGATGCCGATCTCGTTATAAGGATTGAAGTACCGGTTGTTCGCGAACGTGCCGAAATCGGTGGGCAAAGCGCTGTAGCAGTTGTAGAAGCGCAACGCCAGCTGGTCCTTGCGCAGGCCGTAGATGATGTTGCCCGTGTACTGGTCGTCGTAGTTGGCCACGTAGTAGGGGGATACCGCGTGCGGGCCATTGGCGTTGGAATAGTCCCCGATGGACATACCGATGTCGCAGTTGAAGATCGTGTTGTCGCGGACCTGCCATCCGTGCGAGTTCATGGTGTGATCGGCCACGATGCCCACCCCGCTGACGTTGGCGATGGTATTGCGGCGGACGGTCGTGTTCACATTGCTCTGGTTGCCGAAATAAATGCCGTGGCCGTAACGCGCATAGTGCGGCATCACCGTGGAGGATCCGTCGAGGTTGCAGACGACGTCGTAGATGACATTGTCCTGGATCGTGAGCCCATCGGAGTTGTCGAAGGCGATGGCGCCGCCGTCGTTCAGCAGCGTGAGGTAGTTGTGGACGATGTTCTTCTCCACGAGCTGGTTGTCATCGGCGATGATCGCGATGTAGCCGATACCCTCGAACCGGTTGTTCCGGATGGTGTTGTCCGGGCCGGCGCAGCGTATACCGAAGTAGCCCCAGCCGCTCTCCCCTTCGCCCATCACCTCCGCGATGTGCTCGAGGCTGTTATTCTCGAACACGCTGTTGTTGTCGATGATGAACGCACCGGTCGCGAGCGTGCGCCGGATCGTGTTGTTCGAGAACGTGTTGTGATGCCCGTAACTGCGGATACCATGGTACATGTCTTCCATCGTACAAGCCGTTACGGTCAGGTAGCTGCACACGTCCACGCGGATGGCGGAGTTGCGGAAGTGGCGGAAGGTGATGTGTTCCACCCGGCCGTGATGCTGGTTCGGCTGTCCCCACACACCCGCATACTCCGTGCTGGCCTCCACCCCCAAGCCGTTCGGGTCGGCGTTGCCCGGAGCCTGCAGGTACAGGTCGCCGGACGTGGCGTCATAGAACCACTCGTTCGGGGCGTCAAGCAGGTCCAGTCGTTTCTCCAGATAGAAGCCCCAATCGTCCACTCCCATGTTCCCGTTGATCGGGGACACGGAGAAGGTCAACGTGCCATTGCTGTATCCGACCACCGGGAGCGTATCCACGCTGCTGGCCGTGTTACGTACCACGCAACGCGTTCCGGTCCAGAAACCGTCCGGCTGTGTGAGGCTGCTACTGTGCAATGAGGTACCGTATGCCTGGTCGTTCCGGAACCAACCCGTATTCGGTGTGCGGGCCAACACGCTTCGTTGTCCTCCTATCCAGACCTGATCCACCCGTGTGCCCACATGGGCCTTCCACACGTTACCGCTATGCTGCACCCAACCGGTCACGGCGCGAGCACCATCGATGATGGGATCAGCGCCCGTACCATACGCGCCATAGACGATCGGAGCTGAAGCGGAGCCCGAAGAAGCCCAGTAAAGACCGCCACGGAAATGCCCGCCGCGTTCGAAGAGGATCTGGTCGCCCGGTTGGAGCGCGTTGGTGACCTGGTTCACCCGGTCTATCGTGCGCCACGCGGAACCCTGTGAGGTACCGGTGCTGGCATCGTTGCCGTTGGGCGACACATAGTAGGTGGTCGCCTGTACGAGCAGCGTGTTCAAAGCAAGGCCGATGATCAGGCTGGCGCGCATCTGGAGTGTTCGGAGGGTCCGCATTCCGGGAGTGTTGTTCCGGTCCGGCGGTCGTGCCGGATCCGGCCTTCAAACCCCACCCACGCCCATACCGTTCAGAACATTCGACGAACCACCGTTTCCGCATGGGTGAACACCCGACAGTGATCGCGCAAGGCTCCCTCCGGCCCCTCAGGCGGATACCTTCGCCCGCCCGGAACCCGACGCCTTATCGGGCCGTACCAAGGCGCCCCATGCTCCCTGACCCTCGACCATCCAACTACATCAACAGGGCCACGACACAGGGCCAAGGAACTTCCTCGCCCATGGCCTGTCGGCCACATCGGGGTGCCGGGCCGAGGCGCATCCTGTCCGTGATCATTCAACGGAACCACAGCGGACGTAACTGATGGAGCAGATGCGACTGCTGGTCACGGGCGGCTCCGGGTTCATCGGTACCAACCTCATGACCTTCTACATCGCCAAGGGCATCCCCTTGGTGAACCTGGATTGGAACCCGCCGCTGAACCCGGATCACGAACCGTGGTGGAAACTCTGCGACATCATGGACGAGAAGCGCATGGGCGAACTCTTCCAGGAATTCAAGCCCACACATGTCGTCCACCTTGCCGCGCGTGCTGATACGGATGACGCCGACATCGTTGCTTATCAGCAGAACGACATCGGCACGGAGCGCTTGTTGCGCGTGGTGAAAAGCACGCCGTTCATCGATCGGCTCATCATCACCAGCACCCAGTTCGTCTGCGAAGCGGGATATCAGCCGAAAGACGACCTCGACTTCAAGCCGTTCACCGTTTATGGTGAGACCAAGCGCCGCAACGAGATCGCCATACGCGCGGCCGGCCTGACCTGCGCGTGGACGATCATCCGGCCGACCACGATCTGGGGGCCCTTCAGCCTGCGGTATCGCGACATCATGTTCAAGGTGATGCGCAGGGGCCTGTATTTTCACCCGAGCAACAAGAAAGTGATCCGTTCTTACGGCTACGTGGGCAATGTGGTCTGGCAGATCGATCGCATACTGATGCTCCCGAAGGAACAGATGAACGGAAAGGTCTTCTATGTCGGGGATCAGCCCTTCGACCTGCGCACCTGGGTGGACGCCATCTCGAAACGGCTCACGGGCAAGCCGGTGCGCTACATCCCCTCCTGGCTCGTCCGAACCATCGCCTTCGGTGGCGACATCCTCAAGGTGCTGCACATCCCCTTCCCGATCACCACCGGCCGGTACCGGAGCATGACCAGCGATTACATCACCCCGATGGACCGCACCATCGCCGCGGTCGGGGAAGCGCCCTTCTCCCTGGAGAAGGCCGTGGATGAGACCATCACCTGGTACGAGAACGGCAGCGACCGGATCGTCGCGCACACCCTGAAGGACGTGCGCCTGAAACCCGCCGCGCAAGGTTGATGGAGGCCCTTCCGAAGAAGCCCGCGCTTGGTGTGCGACTGTCCACCGGCAGCTTCGCGGAGCACATCGCACGCTTTGCGGCCTTTGGTGCTTCGCATCGCTCAAGCTACGTCTGCTGCGTGAACGTTCATATGTGCGTGGAAACGCACAACGATCCCGCCTTCGCCGCAGTGGTGAACAATGCCGATTTCGCAACGGCTGACGGCATGCCCATGCTCAACAAGCTGAACAGCACGCACGGGTTGCAGCAGGAGCGTGTGGCCGGCAACGACATCATGCCTGCGCTGATGGCCGAAGCGGAACGGCAGGGGCTCGGCGTCTTTTTCTATGGCGGCAAACAAGAAGTGCTCGATACCATCATCGCACGCGCCGCGAAGGACTTCCCCCGATTGCGCATCGCAGGAGCCGAATCACCGCCCTTCCGCGAACTGAGCGCCGGCGAGACCGACCAGACCGTGGATCGGATCAATTCCAGCGGAGCGCATATCGTGCTGGTCTCGTTGGGATGCCCCAAACAGGAGAAGTGGATGGCGGGCATGAAGGGAAGGATCGATTCCATCATGCTCGGCATGGGAGGGGCCTTTCTGCTCTATGCCGGGGTGGACACGCGCGCGCCCAAGTGGATGCGCGACCTCTCACTCGAATGGGCTTACCGCCTGGTGCTGGAACCACGCCGCCTCTGGAAGCGCTACCTCCTCACGAACACCGCGTTCATCTGGCTTTCTGTGACGGAACGCTTCAGGAAACGACAGGCGGTGTGACTCGTAACGGGACCATCGGTCTCAAGGGCCATACCAGCGGCCGTGGATTCGACGAAGCGCAATATCTTATCGACAAAATTGACTTCCAGAAAGACGCTCATCTACATTTGACCCACTCATCCCGGAAAGACCGCTTTACCATCACAACCGCGTGGAGAATCCACTACCCCCTCGCAATAAGCTGTCCCTTCCGAACCTCCTGGGTGAGCGGCGCGCATCGCGTCCTGAACTGAACCAGGAGCTCGCTACCTTGCTGCGGTCCAGCCAACGCTCCTTCCTCAGCATGCGTAGCGGTATCAATCAAGTTCTCACGCTCGAGCCCCTGACCACGGTCAAGGACCTGATCATCGTGGGCGATGGGCCGGCCGCAGAGGAGATCTTCCAGTATTGCCAGGACCAGACCGTGCGCGGCTACCGCTTCCGCGGTCTGTTCAGCGACCGTCCGGTGGAGGGTGTTCTCGGTCCCCAGCGCATCGGTGATATCGAGGCCGCCAAGGCCTTCGCCATCCAGAACCGCATCGATATCGTCTACTGTGCCTTGCCCGGCACGCACAAGGATTCCATCACCGACCTGATGGAGTACTGCGAGCGGAACACCATCCGTTTCCGGGTGATCCCGAGCGCCGACAGCTTCATCCCCGTGGTGCAGACCGGCAACCTGGAGTTCCACGGCAGCGTGCCGGTGAGCAAGTTGCGCCATGAGCCGCTGGACAACCGCTGGAGCCGCATGGCCAAGCGCGCGTTCGACATCGTGTTCTCGCTCGGAGTCATCGTCTTCGTGCTCAGTTGGCTCATCCCCATCCTGGCCCTCGCGGTGAAGCTTTCCAGCAAAGGACCCGTCTTCTTCAAACAGACCCGCTTGGGCGAAGGCAAGAAGAAGTTCAGCTGCTACAAGTTCCGCAGCATGCGCATGAACAAGGAGGCCGACTCCAAACAGGCCACCAAGAACGACCCGCGCGTGACCAAGGTGGGCAGCTTCCTGCGCAAGAGCAACTTGGACGAGATGCCGCAGTTCTTCAACGTGCTGCTCGGCCAGATGAGCGTGGTAGGCCCGCGCCCGCACCCCTTGAAGCTGAATGACCAGTTCCGCGACATCATAGACAAATACATGGTGCGCCACTTCGTACGCCCCGGCATCACCGGCTGGGCCCAAGTGAACGGCTTCCGCGGCGAGACCCGGACCCCCGAACTGATGGAAAAGCGGGTGGACCTGGACGTGTGGTACCTGGAGAACTGGTCCTTCAAGCTGGACCTGAAGATCGTGGTGAAGACCGTGACCAACATGTTCGGAAAGGACGAACGCGCTTACTGAAATTTGCCTTCCGCGTCGAAGAAGCCCCGAAAGGGGCTTTTTCCATTGAAACCCATTGCCGTACGGGGCCTCCGTCTATATTTGCCGTCCTTTTCAAAGAACCGATGGCCAATCACAAGAGTGCCCTGAAGCGCGTCCGCCAGACCGAGACCCGCAACGAGCGCAACCGCTACCAGCACAAGACCACCCGCAACGCCGTGCGCGATCTGCGGGCGAGCACCGCCAAGAAGGACGCCGAGAAGCTCCTGCCCGAAGCGGAAAGCATGCTGGACAAACTGGCCAAGAAGAACGTGATCCACAAGAACAAGGCGGCCAACCTGAAGAGCAGCCTGCGCAAGCACGTCGCCAAGCTGAAATAAGGACCACCCGGTCCCATTCGCATATCGGACAGGTCCCAACTCGGGGCCTGTTCTACTTTGTGGCCCGTGGAAAGCCTGGACGAAAGCCCCGCCAAACTGAGCATCCCGGAGTGGTCCGAAGCGGACCGCCCAAGGGAGCGCATGCTGGCTAACGGGCCCAAGGCCATGAGCGACGCGGAACTGGTGGCCATCCTGATCCGCAGCGGCACCCCCAAGGACAGCGCCTTGGACTTGGCCCGCCTGATCCTGAGCAAGGCTGGGAACGACCTGCACAAGCTGGCCGCCCTGAGCGTGGCCGAACTCATGAAGATCAACGGGGTCGGCGAGGCCAAAGCCCTGAGCATCGTAGCGGCCCTGGAACTTGGCCAACGGCGGCGGGACACGTCCGTCGAACAACGCCCCCTCATCGCCACCAGCCGCGAAGCCTACGAGGTACTACGGCCCTGGGTCGCCGACCTGCCCCACGAGGAATTCTGGCTGCTTCTGTTGGACAGGGGCAATCGCCTGTTGGACCGCAGCAAGGTGAGCCAGGGGGGGATGCACGGCACCGTGGCCGACCCGAAGCTCATCTTCCGTGAAGCCTTGGAGAAACGCGCCAGCTCGGTCATCCTCTGCCACAATCATCCATCCGGGCAGTTGCGCCCCAGTTCCGAGGACATCACCCTCACCAAAAAGCTCGTGGAAGGAGGGCGTTTCCTGGACATCACCGTGCAGGACCACCTGATCGTGGCCACAACGGGCTACTACAGCTTCGCGGACAACGGGCAGCTCTGACCCCTTCACGGCCACGACGCAACGAACGACACGGCTACGCTACGATAGATGCTCGCCCCTCTCCGGATCCTCACCGTCATTGGCGCACGCCCGCAGATCATCAAGGCGGCGGCCATGAGCCGGGCCATCGCCACGCATGCGAAAGGGCGCATCATCGAAACGCTCCTGCACACCGGCCAGCACTACGACGCCAACATGAGCCAGGTGTTCTTCGATGAGCTCGGCATCCCTGCGGCGGACATCAACCTGAACGTCGGGAGCGGAGGCCACGGCGCGATGACCGCCCGCATGATCGAAGGCATCGAAAACGTGCTGCTCAAGAAAGAGCACGACGTGGTGCTCCTCTACGGCGACACGAACAGCACATTGGCCGGAGCGGTGGCTGCGGCCAAACTGCACGTTCCCGTGGCCCACGTGGAGGCCGGTCTGCGATCCTTCAACAAACGCATGCCCGAGGAGGTGAACCGCATCGTATGCGACCACTGCAGCACGTGGCTCTTCTGCCCGACCGATACGGCGGTGGACAACCTGCGGCGCGAAGGGTTCACCTGTGCGAACGATGCCCAACCCTCCGCCGACCGACCGCATGTAGTGCAGTGCGGCGATGTGATGTACGACAACAGCCTCTACTTCGCATCAATGGCCAAGGAGCGCTCCGGCGTCCTGCAGGAACACGGGCTGGTTGAGAACGGGTTCGTGCTCGTCACTGTACACCGCGATCACAACACGGACGATGCGCAGCGGCTGAACGACATCTTCCGAACGCTGCTTGAACTGCATGCCCGCCATGGGTTGGCGTTCGTTCTCCCCGTGCATCCGCGCACCCGCAAGATGATGGACGCGTTGCTCGCCCCTGATTTGAAGGCCGCGTTGAAGAAGAGCCCGCGTTTCCTGCTGATCCTGCCAGCGGGATTCCTGGACATGATCGCCCTCGAGAGCGCCGCACGCCTGGTGATCACCGACAGCGGTGGCGTACAGAAGGAAGCCTACTTCTTCGGGAAGCCCGGCGTGGTGCTCCGCCCTGAAACAGAATGGGTGGAACTCGTACGGCACGGACAGGCCGTGCTGGCCGACGCGGATCCCGCACGCATCACCGAGGGCTTCGAGAGCTTCCTGCGTAACGGTGTTCCTGCGGTCGCGCCGTTGTTCGGCGACGGCCGTGCGGCTGAACGCATCTGCGACGAATTGCTCAAGACGTAGTGTGGCATCCGGTGAATTCCCATACCGACTCCCACCGCTCTTTCTCCTTCCTGCGGCGTTGGACTTCTTCGCCCGTAGTGCCCACTACGTGCTCGAAGTCCGCCTGGCATGAAGAAGAAATAGCGCCAGTATCCAACATGTCAATTCACCGGAAGCCACACTTGTGATCCGCTCCGCCCTCAACTACATCCAAGGGTTCAGCGCCTGCTTGGCCGATCCTGCCGGGCGGCGCCTGCTGATGGCGCACAGATCAAGGCCGACCCCGCATCCAGCGGACCGCAAGGAAGCGTTGAAGGCGGCCATCGCCTACCTGATGCGCGCGCAGGATCAGGGACGCGATGCGGGGATCGGCAGCTTTCATCTGGTACACGGATGGAGTTCCTCCTATCCGGAAACGACGGGATACATCATCCCAACGCTCCTGGCCGCGGCCGAACACCTCCATTGGGAGGAACCACGCGCACGCGCCCTGCGGGCGGCGGACTGGCTGCTCTCCATCCAGCGTGCCGACGGAGGTTGGCAAGGAGGCCGCATAGGCGAAGACCGCGAGTCCGTCGTGTTCAATACCGCGCAGGTGATCCGCGGACTGCTCGCCGCGCACGATGCGACCGGCCGCGAAGACCACCTGGAGGCTTGCAAGCGCGCCGGCGAATGGATCCTGGGGTCCCAATCGCGGGACGGGGCCTGGCGCCAGAAGAACTTCCTGCAGGCCGCGCGGGTGTACGACACCTATGTCAGCGCACCGATACTGCGCCTGTACCGCATCACCGGAGACGACCGCTACAAGAAGGCGGCCATGGCGAATCTTGAATGGGTGCTCGCGCAGCAGTGGGCCAACGGTTGGTTCAGCAACGCGGACAATACCGAAAAGCACAATGAACGGCCCATCACGCACACCATCGCTTACACGATCGACGGATTGATCGAATGCGCCGCGCACGTCCGCCATGACGTGATGATGGACCGGGCGGCCAGGACCGCGAACTTCTTCCTGGACACCTTCCTGCGCGAGGGTTGGTTGAACGGGCGTTATGATGGTCAATGGCGAGGCAGCGAAAGCCTCATCACTACCGGATGCGCGCAACTCGCCGTCTGCTGGGCCTGGCTCCATCGCATCAATGGTGAGGCCAAATACGCCGAAGGCCTGCAGCGGATGACCGACCTCCTGGTCGCGATGCAACAGGTCAACTTGGTTGGACCTGCCGAAGCTCACGGCGCTTTGACCGGTTCATTCCCGTTGTGGGGGCGCTACGAGAATTTCGCGTTCCCGAACTGGGGTACCAAGTACTTCGCCGACGCTTTGCTTTGCGCCGAAGGACGGCTGCCCAAATACTGAAGCGACCGGCCCTCCAAGTCCCGCGATGCCCAACAACCACGATCCGATCGCGCTCTTCCGTCGTTCGGCATCGTCGTGGCCGGAGCGTGAGGCTTTGCACGTCGAAGACGCGCCTTGGAGCTACGCGCGGTTCGATCATTGGAGCGACGCGATCGCCAACTCGCTGATCGCCGCTGGCGCTTCGAATGAACGTATCGCCATCGTTGCCCACAAGAACGCATCGACCTATGCGGCGATCCTGGGCATCCTGAAAGCGGGATGCGCTTATATGCCGCTCCACCCCGACGGTCCGGCCGCGCGCTGGGAGCGGATGATCACGATCTCCGGAGCGCGCTTCATCATCGGTGCGGCGCCTTCGTTCCAGCATGTGACGCCGTTGGACATCCCGGGGCCGGATGCTCCGAGCGTGAAGCCTGTTCATCGCGAGGGAGACGAAGCCTACGTCCTCTTCACCAGCGGAAGCACCGGCGGCCCGAAGGGCGTGAGCGTTTCGCGTGTGAATGTGGCCGCGTACCTCGGTCATCTGCTCAACGCGTACGACTTCAACGAACAGGATCGCTTCACCCAATTCTTCGCGCTCACGTTCGACCTCAGCGTGCATGACCTCTTCGTGTGCTGGGGGGCTGGAGGGTGCCTGTGCGTGCCGCCGGACGACAATGCCCTGCGCACCGCCGCATTCGTGCGCGATGAACGCATCTCGGTGTGGTTCTCCGTTCCTTCCTTGCCCGCGCTCATGGACCGCATGCGCGCCTTGAAACCAGATGCGTTCCCGACGATCAGGCACGCGTTCTTCTGTGGCGAGGGCCTGTCGTACGATACCGCTCGCGCATTCGCCGCCGCCGCACCGAGCGCGCGATTGACGGATCTCTATGGACCCACGGAAGCGACCATCGCGATCACCTCTCACGAGTTGCAACGCGAGCTGTTGGACCGCCAAGGTCTTGTGCCCATCGGCAAGGTGTTCCCCGGCCACAAAGCCATCATCGACAACGAGGAACTGTGCGTGGCCGGGCCGCAGATCAGCAACGGGTATATCGGCCTGCCCGATGTGAACGCGACCAGCTTCAGCGACATCACCGGAACGGGCGAACGCTGGTACCGCACCGGAGACCGGGCCCGTATGGATCCCGATGGCACACTACACTTTCTCGGCCGCATAGACCACCAACTGAAGGTGTCGGGGCACCGCGTCGAACCGGGTGAGGTGGACGCCTTGCTCACGCCGTTGCTGTCCGGTGGACGATGCGTTACCGTGCCGGTAAACGAAGGTGGGGCTTTGCGCCTCGTTACTTTTATCGACGTGCAGCATGACATCTCCGCGCTCCTCTCCCATTGCCGAGCGCATCTTCCTGTCTACATGGTCCCCGAGCGCATTCTCGTAAACGAACAACTGCCGCTCACGAGCCACGGCAAGATGGACCGCCAACAACTCATCGCCATCGCGCAACATGGCTGAGAACCCGGTGCGTCAGGTCCTCGCGGAGCGTGTATCCCAGCGGCTGGTGCGGCTGGGACTTTCACCCGCCGACCTCACCGACGATCTGGACCTCATCCGCAGCGGCGTACTGGATTCGCTTGGTTTCGTGGACCTGATCGCTGACCTGGAGAGCGCAACGGGCAAACAGGTGGATCTTGAGCGGGCGCTCGAGCACAGGAACGCCACCACGGTCGCCAACGTCATCTCCCTCTTCGCGGACGCATGAGCACCATGACCGTGCGTGCCGTTCTCCGCGCCGACGATC
>JAGODO010000236.1 GCA_017998165.1 Flavobacteriales bacterium
GGCGGAAGGCATCGGCGGCGGGCGTATCGCCTTGAAGCACGGCGGGGCGGCCCACATCGGCGGCTTCGCGGATGCTTTGCACCAGCGGCACTTCGGCAAGGAAGGGCACTTTCAGTTCTTCAGCGAGCCCACGCGCACCGCCCTGCCCGAAGATGTAGTACTTGTTGTTGGGCAACTCGGCGGGGGTGAACCACGCCATGTTCTCCACGATGCCGAGCACAGGCACATTCACGCTGGGCAACTGGAAGAAGCCCACGCCCTTGCGCGCGTCGGCCACGGCCACGGGTTGTGGCGTGCTCACGATGATCGCACCGGTGAGCGGGATCGCCTGCACGAGCGAGAGGTGGATGTCGCCCGTGCCCGGAGGAAGGTCCACCAGCATCACGTCCAATTCGCCCCAATCGGCGTCCTTGAAGAGCTGGTCCAGCGCCTTGCTGGCCATGGGGCCGCGCCATACGATGGCCTGGTTGGGATCGGCGAAGAAGCCGATGCTGAGCAGCTTCACGCCATGGCTCTCGACGGGAACGATCAGGTTCTTCTCACCCTCCTTGCGTACGGTCGGGCGCTCATGCACCATGTCGAACATCAGCGGCATGCTGGGTCCGTAGATATCGGCATCCACCAGGCCCACGCTGAAACCGCGCTGCGCAAGCCCGGCCGCCAGATTCGCCGTGATCGTGCTCTTGCCCACGCCTCCCTTTCCGCTGGCGATGGCGATGATGTGCTTCACCTTCGGCAGCACCTTGCGCACATTGCCGCGGTCGCCGCTCATCGCGTGTACCGTAACGCGCACCTGCACATCGTTGCCGAGCTCCTTCTTCAGTTGGAAGGTGACCGCCTCCTCCATGCGCTTGCGGCTGTGCATGGCCGGGTTGCTGACTTCCACGGTCACGTGCACCGTGTTCTCGTCAACCACCACCTCGCGCACGAGGTCGAGCTCCACGATGTCTTTCTTCAGGTCGGGTTCCACCACGCGGGCAAGCGCGGTGGCGATGGCTTCTTGGGTGATGGGCATGGTTTCGGATCCTCCTTCGCCAAGGATTCGGCGGATGAGAAAGGAGCGCGAAATTAGGCGGCATGTTCTCGAACCCGGTGTTCAGGATGGTCTTGACCTGCGTAGTCGTCCTGCGGGCGATGGGGTTGAAGGCCCAGGTCGAACCGTTGGAGCGTGATACGATAGCCTTCATCCGGTCCAAGGATGCCGAGAATTACATGCGGCACCGGCAAAGCCTTGAACTGCACCGGGCCGATTCCAGCTATTCATGGTTCAGTGGAACGCCTTCAAAGTGTTGGAGCGGAAGAGGTGAGGATGGAAGGTTCGTCGTCCAAGGGGAGGTCATCCGATTGTTCCGGGACAATGGCCAAGTGTTCAGGACCTACCGCCTTTCACGGAAATGCGTTCTGCCCTTGCCCGATGCCTGCACCTACCACGAGCGGCTGAGGCGTTCGTCGTTGTTCGGCGGTTCACTGCGCAGATCGCGGGTGATCTCGCACTGGTAGCCCTTGACCTGGTTCAGGCGAACGCCTCCTGCTCCTTCAGCAGCCAGCGCTCCGCCTCTGCGGGATCCGCAAAGAGTTCCACCTTGAATGGCGCGACCTCGGCCGTGGCATCCACCATACGCTCCGTGGCTGTGTGCGTGAAATAGTCCTGGCCTCGGACCACCGCCACGCGACGAAGACCGAGTTTGATGATCTCGGGCATGAAGACATCGATGGACCACTTCTCGTCGCCATGGAGGATGGCTCCCATGGCCCGCGTATCGGACAACCAGAGGTTCAAATGGTGATCCCGCACCTCGTCGCGTATCTGCCAGAGCGCGGCGCGGTAGTCCTCGCTGGGAACGAAGCCGTTCCATGTACTTATGATCAGGCCGTGCTCGGGTACCAACACCGTGCGGACCAGGCCATCATCACGAAGGGTCTTCATAGTTGAGGGTTTTTGTACGACGGATACTTGACCGCTTTTCATGCGGGTCGGATACTGGAATAAAGATAGCGACAGAAGCAGGGGATCGGCCATACGTTGCTCACTCCATCACCACCGTTCCCGTGCGGAGGACGCTGGAGCCGCTGCGGAGGTGGTATTGATAGACGCCGGAAGGCAGGCCCCCCCGGTCGAATGCGGTGGGGTTGGAGCGCAAGGGCAGGGCCAGCACCTGCTGCCCGAGGGCATCGGACAAGATGAAGGTGACGGGCTCTTCGGTCGTTCGGAACCCTTGGAAGTGGATCTGGGCGGAGGGTCCCACGGGCTGAGGGACGATCCGTACGGCTCCCTTGTCCTCCAATGGCTCGGCGATACCGACACCGCCGCAAAGGATGGAGGAGGTGCCTGTCGGAGCGAAGGCGAGCGGGTGAGGGGAAGTCTCGGCCAGATCCACGGGTGTCACGGCAAAGTCCGTCAGCGTGATGCCGTGCATGACATCCCCGGCACTATCGACACCACACAAAGGACAGGGCATTCCCAGTCCATCGGTCAGGACCAGCCCCATATCCGCTTCAGGCCCGTCCGACGTGCGCACCCCCAGGGCAAGCCCATTGCTCAATGTGGGGCGCACCACGAAACACGCTTTGCTGGAACCGCTCTGGCCGATCCTCCGGGTCCAAAGAAGCTGGCCGCTGAAGTCGAGTTTGATCAGGTAGGCCTGCTGATCACCGCCTCCGGAAACGAAGGTTCCACCGACCACGTACCCCCCGTCGATGGTCCGGGTGATGGTGTTGGCGTATTCGGTGTCATCGGTGCCCACGACGAGGTCCCAGACGAACTGCCCGTCGGCGTTGACCTTCACCACGAGCGCATCGTAATAGCCGCCCATGCCGAGTTGCCCTTCCAGCGAGCCGGCGAAGACGAACCCGCCGTCCGGGGCCGCCATTACGGCGTCGACCCGCGCCCCGGGCTGCGTTGTCCTGCTCCATGCCACATGTCCCGTGCTGTCCAACCGCATCATCCAGCCATGCACCGCGCTGTTGTCCTCGCCGTTGTGATAGCCGGAAACGACCGAACCGCCATCAGGCAGTCGTATGATACCGGTCGCATCACCGCTGGCGTTCCCTTGGAACTGGTAGGCGAATTTCCAGTTCAGGACCCCTTCATCATCGAACTCCACGACGAACGGAGCGTGGTGTGCCGAGAGGTCCGATCGAGCACCTGCCGCCAGGATCTCGCCATCGAAGGCCGCCGCGACGGCGAGGGCATAGGTGCTGCCAGTGCCCTGTTCGCCGACGGACCGGCTCCAGAGGAGTTCCCCCTCGCCGTTGAACTTCACCATGAGCATGGAGGTGAGGATACCGGCTTGCCACTGGCCGCCGGCCACGAAGCCGTTGTCGGAGGTGCGGGCCACCGCATTCAGTCCTTCCTGTTCGGTGTCGTGTACCGAACGCATCCCCTCGATCAGACCGCCAGCGGGATCGATGCGCGCGATCTCCGCGTGGGAAGCCGTCCCATCAGGCCAGATGGTCCCGACCAGGAAGAAGCCGCCACTCGGGTCCTGCGCCATTCCTGAAAGGAACTCGCCGGCACCGAGGTCCACGTTCAGGCATGTCTGGACCAGCTGGGCCCGCAAAACGAGGGCATTGCTGAGCACTGCGAAGCAGGTGAGAAGCAGGCTGCGTGTCATGGCGTTCGCTGGAGCTTGAGGGTCTTCACAAGGCGAGTTCCTTACCGGGGTCCCAGAATTTTCCATGGAAGTCAACGACCTGGTCGTCCTTCACCCGCACACCTTCCTTCTTCAGCAGGTTCTCCATGCGTGTGGGCGTGGCGAAATGGTGCTTTCCGGTGAGCAGTCCGCTGCTGTTCACTACACGGTGCGCGGGCACGGGTGGCTTGGTCACATGGCTGTTGTTCATGCAATAGCCCACGATACGCGCAGAGCGTGCCGCGCCCAGGTATTTCGCGATCGCACCATAGCTCGTCACCCGGCCTTTCGGGATCTGGCGAACAAGGTCCATCACGTCCTGGAAGAAGTCACGCTCCTGGACAGCGCCTTCTCGCACTTGCTTCCTGATCGGGAGCGTCTGCTTCGCCATGGATCAGAGCGCGTCAGGGTCGAGCCATCCTTCCTTCATGAGCAGCAGGCGGGTGAGCGTCTGGCGCCGGCGTACATCATCCATGTCGTGCATGTCGATGTTGATGGCGAAGTAGGCCGTGCGCCCCGCGCGTTCCACCCAGCCCACGTACCAGCCGTATTCCTCCTGCACGCGGATGGCCCAACCTGTCTTTCCACGGATGCGCCAGGTGGCCGTGCTGTCACCGGGCAGGATGCGTTTCACGGTCCGTTGGTGATTCACGTCGAAGGGCAGTCGTTCTTCGTTCAACTTCTGCATGAAGTACACCTGTTCCAATGGCGAAATGCGCAGCGCACCGCTCAACCAGAACAGATGGATCGAATCGCCCATGGTCGCGTTGCCGTAGTGGACGGTATCGAGCCAATGCTGCATGCGCTCGGCCCCGGCCCTGCGCGCCACCTCCTGGTACCACGGCACACAACTGCGCTCGATCGCCGTGGCCATGTCCATGTCCACGTTCCATTCGGGCCGGCGCGCCACGCTGTCCCAAGGGATGATGGTGTGCTCATCCTCAACGGCCCCGGTCTGCAGCGCAACGAGCGAGTTGAATACCTTGAAGGTGGAAGCGGGCAGGAATCCGCTGTCGATACGGACGGTGTCCGAGGTTCCGAGGCGGAAGCTGTCGGGTTCCCAGAGCACGAAAACACCCGTGACGCCACTATCGGAGAGTAGTTGCGCCCAGTCGCCGCGATATTCCACGACGGGGGAGGAACCGGTCGTCGCGCCGGATCGTTCTCCACCACAGGAGGCAAGAGCACAGATGCACACAAGACCGATCATGGACTTTAACATGCGGCCAAGCTATCAATGGACGACGACCCGCGAGGGCCGCATCCCATCAACCGTGATCATATAGCAACCGCGCCCCAGTGAGGAAAGGTCCAGCGGTACCTCTTGGGCGTGTACGCGCTGCTTCATGCGCACGCGGCCCATGGGGTCGAGCACGGTGAGTTCGCCGGGACGGGCTTCGACGCGACGGATCCTCACAGGGCCGTTCGTCGGGTTGGGAGAGACGCTGGGTCGATCGGCGCGAGCCGCGCAGCAATGGATGGACATGCTGGGATCCGTTCGCCAGGTGAGGATCCGGTAGCCGCCATCGTTCGCGTAGTAAGGTTGTGGCGGAAAGATCACGGCGCTGTTGTTGATGTAGTTGAGTACCACAAGACTGTCCTTCACATCGAGCCCCCACACCACCGCACTGTCATTCGGCTGGATGAGCCCGCCGACGAGCTGTGGTGATGCCGGCGCGGTGATGTCGTAGATGAGCACCTCGCTATCGCCACCGCTGATGAAGAGCAGGCTGTCATGCATCGCCGTGATCAGCTCATTGGTATGCCCGTCGCTACCGAACCAGGACAGCCCATTGCAGTCCCATGGGTTCACCCAGGCGACCTGCTGCATGTTGGCCGGGTCGCTGATATCCACCACCTCGAAGCCGCAGAAATCCGTGGCGACGTAGCACAGGTCGCCGACCAGTCGCAGGTTGTTGTAAGCATCGGCCGTATTCGCGGGCTGTTGTGGGTTCACGTAGTGGCCGATCTCAAAAGGCGCACTCTTGTCGCTCACGTCGATGGCCCGGATCCCGCCGGCATCATAGGCAAGGAAGAGCGTATCGCCCTTCAGCGCCATGCCGCGCGCGTTCGGTGGATAGCTCACGATACCCGGCCATACCGTGTCGGGTTGGAAGGCGGAGACGAACGAAATGTCGTCGGGCTCGCTCACATCGAGGACCACCACGCCGCTTTCCATCGCGCCCAGGT
>JAGODO010000237.1 GCA_017998165.1 Flavobacteriales bacterium
TTCCCGATCACCGCTTGATAGTTCAGCGTGCGCATTTCACCCAGCGGGTAGCTCGTACAGGGCGTGCCGTAGTAGCCCGTGCCTGCGGCATGTTCCTCGCCGATAAGATCCAACATCGTCAGGTTGTCCTGTGGTACCGGGAGTAATGAGATCTCATCCACCTGCCAGCTATAGGTGTAGCCCTCGTCACTGATCCACTCGAAGCGGATGCGGATATCGTTGGACAACGGCGTCAAGGCCGAGCTGATGTTCATTGTGACCGTTTGCGCTTCCGGTGCCCCGGGCGTCATCTGGTTTCCCGGCAGATCCTGGTTCACCGGATAGGTCACCCAGTGTTCTCCGCCATCACCACTGACGTGTACGAGGGTCTGGTCATCGTTCAGTTGACGGAAGCTCTGTTCAAAACGCAGCATCATGTAATGCGTGTCTCCGAAACCGAGGAGCGGAGGCGAGGTGATCGTGGTGTTCTCCGGTGTTCCCACCGTGCCGTGCGCATCGCTGTCGGCTTGGATCCAATGGCCTCCTGGATAGCTGGAAGTGCCCTGCAACGGGCCCGGTGTGTAGCCCGCATCATTGCCGGTGCTCGTCAACTCCCACGGAACGTTGCCGGTAGGCGTTTCCACTGTCCACCCGTTCAACCCGTTCTCGAAATTCTCGGTCATCAGCGTCAGTGCATCGGACCGATCGCCGGTCCTGTCCGGTTGCCGGTCGCCAGCGATGGGCGCCGGGGACTTGTGGTTCAGGACAGGTGCTTGAGCTGTCCCCTGTTGTGCGACGAGCCAGATCGGCATCGACAGCAGCACGATGGTAGAGATGCTTCGCATGTGCGCGATGGTTTTTGTTCGTTCCGATGATCGGCCAGGGGTGGACCGGTCTTGTCGGAAGCGAACGTACCCGCGCTGGAAGGCCTGCCGTTAGTGGAATGTGACCGTTCGGGACGGCGCGCGCGAACGGTTCGCGCGGACACATCAAGGACAAAGCTGGGTCCTTCCAGTGTGAACGAACGTGAAAGGTGAGGAACGGTTTTTCCCGGGGTGGGAATGTTCACGTTCCAATGGTCAACAACCCATGTTCAATTCTCAAGTCGCTTTCAGCAACCGATCATTGGACATTGAGCATTGCTCACGCTTCCACCGTCATGTACTCCTCGATCGGCGGACAGGTGCAGATCAGGTTACGGTCGCCGAAGGCGTTGTCCACACGGCTCACCGTGGGCCAGTATTTCCATTCGTGGTTCACATGGGCAGGGAATGCCGCCTGCTCGCGCGTGTACGCGTGGCCCCATTCATTGCCACAGACCTCCTCGCTCGTGTGCGGCGCGTTCTTCAGCACGTTGTCCGTCTTGTCGGCCTGGCCCTTTTCCAACGCGGCCACTTCCTTGCGGATGCCCACCATCGCCTCGATGAAACGGTCGAGCTCGGCCTTGCTTTCGCTCTCGGTCGGCTCCACCATCAGTGTTTCGGCAACTGGGAAGCTCACCGTCGGCGCGTGGAAACCGTAGTCCATCAAGCGCTTCGCGATGTCGCTCACATCCACTCCGGCGGCCCGCTTGAAATCGCGGCAATCGAGGATCATTTCGTGCGCGACCATGCCTTCGCTGCCCACGTAAAGAATGGGGTAGTGCTTTTCCAGTCTGGCGCGCAGGTAGTTCGCGTTGAGGATCGCGTAGCGCGTGGAGTCGGTCAGCCCGTCACCGCCGAGCATCTTGATGTAACCGTAGCTGATCAGCAGGATCAACGAGCTGCCCCAGGGCGCCGCACTCACTGCGGGCACGGCCTTCTCACCACCGGTCTTGATCACCGGGTGGCCGGGCAGGAACGGCTTCAGCTTGTCGTTCACACAGATCGGGCCCATGCCAGGGCCGCCGCCGCCGTGCGGGATCGCGAAGGTCTTGTGCAGGTTCAGGTGGCACACGTCGGCACCGATGTCGCCCGGACTGGTCAGGCCGACCTGCGCGTTCATGTTCGCGCCGTCCATGTACACGAGCCCGCCGTTCGCGTGGATGGTGCTCGTGATCTCCTTGATGCTCTCCTCGTAAACGCCGTGCGTGCTCGGGTAGGTCACCATGAGGCAACTCAGCGTGTCCTTGTACTGCTCCGCCTTGGCTTTCAGATCGGCCACATCCACATGACCTTCCTCGTCGGCCTTCACCACCACGATGTTCATGCCCACCATGGCCGCGCTCGCCGGGTTCGTGCCGTGCGCGCTGCTGGGGATCAGCGCGACGTTGCGCTTGTGGTCGCCGCGCGCTTCGTGGTACGCGCGGATCACCAGCAGGCCGGCGTATTCGCCCTGTGCACCGCTGTTCGGTTGCAGGCTCACCGCGCTGAAGCCGGTGCATTTCGCCAACGCATCGCTCAACTGGCGGAATACCTCTTGATAGCCTCCGGTCTGCTCCACGGGTGCGAACGGATGGATCCCCGCCCACTCCGGCCAGCTCAGCGGAAGAAGTGTGCTGGCGGCATTGAGTTTCATCGTACACGAGCCCAGCGGGATCATGCCGTGCATCAGGGAGAAATCCTTGTTCTCAAGCCGCTTGATGTAGCGCTGCAGTTCGAGTTCGGTGTGATGCGTGTTGAATACCGGATGCGTGAGGATCGCGCTCTTGCGCTGCAGGTCCGCAGGCACGCTCATGCTGGCGCCGTTGCCCGCTGCGGCAGGGGCTTTCGCACCAGCGGCTTCGGCGAGAACCGCGATCACGTCGTTCGCATCGCTCGTTCGCACCGTCTCATCGAAGGCGATGCTCACGCTATTCCCATCGTAGCGGAAATTGATGCTGCGCTTCTCCGCCACCTCCTTCACCTTATCCACCGCTTTCACTCCGGAGAGCGTGATCGTATCGAAGTAGGAGCCGCTGGCCACCGTGTAGCCCATCGCCTTCGCGGCCTCGGCCACGTTGCGGGTGTGGCCATGCACGTTCCGCGCGATCCGCTTCAGCCCATCCGGCCCGTGGTACACCGCGTACATGCCGGCCATCACGGCGAGCAATGCCTGCGCTGTGCAGATGTTGCTCGTGGCCTTGTCGCGACGGATGTGCTGCTCGCGCGTTTGCAGCGCCATGCGGAGACCCTGCTTGCCTCGGCGGTCCTGGCTCACGCCGATGATGCGGCCCGGGATCATGCGCTTGAATTCGTCCGTGGTGCAGAAGAACGCAGCGTGCGGACCGCCATAGCCCATCGGCACGCCGAAGCGCTGGCTGTTGCCTACGCACACATCCGCGCCCCACTCACCGGGAGGTGTGAGCAGGACGAGAGCGAGCAGGTCGGTACACACCGCCGTGCGAACACCGGCGGCCTTCGCCTTGCTTACCAACGCGCGGTAGTCGTTCACACTGCCGTCGATCGCCGGGTATTGCAGCGCCAGGCCGAAGTAGCCGGCGGCAGGATCGAAGTCCTTCACATCGCCCACGACCAGTTCCACGCCGATCGGCGCGCAGCGCGTACGGAGCACATCGATGTTCTGCGGGTAGAGGCCCTTGTCGGCGAAGAACTTGTGCGCGTTGTTCAGTTCTTTCGGGCGTGCCGCATAGAGCATGTGCATCGCCTCGGCGATGGCCGTAGCCTCGTCGAGCAGTGAGGCGTTCGCGATGGGCAGGCCCGTGAGCTCACTGCACATCGTCTGGAAATTCAACAACGCTTCGAGCCGGCCTTGCGAGATCTCCGCTTGGTACGGCGTGTAAGCCGTGTACCAACCCGGGTTCTCGAACACGTTCCGCTGGATAGGCGGTGGCAGGATGGTGCCGCTGTAGCCCAGGCCGATGTAGCTCCGGAAGACCTTGTTCTTCGCGCCGAGCATGCGCATGTTGTCGAGGTGCTCGCGCTCCGTCATCGCCGGTCCCACGTCGAGCGCGCTCGCACGGCGGATGCCTTTCGGCACGGTGCGGTCGATCAGTTCATCGAGGCTGCCCACGCCGATGGCTTTCAGCATGGCGCTCGTCTCAGCGTCGTTCGGTCCGATGTGGCGCTCGCGGTAGGTGACGGAGTTCATGGATGAGGTCTTCTGGAAAGGGCGACGAAGATAGAAGGGGGGATGCCGCCATCTATCTTGGCCCGCGATGCGCCTTAGCCTCCTGCTGCTGTTCCTGCTCCCGCTGCTGCCGGCATGGGCGCAAGACAGGATCAACCTGATGAACGGCCAGGTCCTGGAAGGCAAGGTACTTGGCCAAAGCACCTTGGAGATCCGCTACCAAGTGAGGAAGAAGGACCGGCTCATCGAACGCAGCGAACCCACGGAGAGCGTCTTCAGCGTCACCGACAGCCTTGGGAAGGAGAAGGTCTGGTACTTCATGGATACCGTGTTCGGCAATGATCTGTCGATCCCCCAGATGAGGCGGTACCTGGTGGGAGAGCGCGATGCGCGCAACGCCTACAGACCTTGGGGCCCGATGATCGGTGGCTTCCTCGTCGGCGCGGGAACGGTGATCGCCATGGACCTCGAGGTGAACTCCCTGATCATTCCGCCGGCCTATGCGGGACTCATGGCCTGGCCACGCGTGAACGTGACGCGCGGCTCGATCAGTGACCCGGCCATGGAAGGCGATCCGTACTACGCGATGGGTTATTCCGCCGCCGGCCGGCCGAAGCGGGTGATCAAGAGCTTGATCGCATCGGCCCTCGGCGTGGGTGTCGGGCTCTTCGTCCGGCAGGTCATCATCAACCCGAACCAGCCATCCGGTTATTGACCCCGGACCGGCATCGAGGCGGGGCATACGTGGTAGCTTTTCGCCATGAATGATCCGCACGCCATCCGCAATCCGGTGATGCAATGGCTGGTGTACGGCCATGTGTGGCTGGCGCTGTGCGTGGCCGCGCAGGTCTGGTGGACGGGCCTCTTCATGGCCGGGGCGCCCGAACTGTGGCGCTACAACGTGGCCGCGGCGCTGGGTACCGTCGCCGGTTATGGCTTCATGCGCTGGGTGCGTTCACGCGAGCCCAAGCTCCGGGCGTCGGCGCACCTCACTTGGTTCAACGAGCGCTACACGTTGATGCTCGTCATCTGCGTAGCCTGCGCTCTCGGCGCCGCGGTGCTCTGCTGGCCGCCGCGATGGACGATCCACCGATGGCTATTGCTCGCCGGTATGGTCGCCCTCCTGTATGTGTCCCCGTTCACCGCGAAGGATGGCCTCACCATCGGCCTGCGACGTGTACCGGGTCTGAAGCTCTTCATCATCGCGATCGTCTGGGCGCTCGTTGTGGTGGCCGTGCCGATGGAATTCGATCTGGCCGGACATTCACCGATGAACATCGTTCTCATGGTCTGCATGCGCCTGCCGCTGTTCTTGGCGCTGGCCATCGCTTTCGATGTCCGTGATCTTCCGCATGATCCAACGGTCCTGCGTACGCTGCCCCAGTTGATGGGTCCAGGCGGTGCCAAAGCCCTGGCCCTTGTCCTCCTGACCGGTTCCGCGTTGTTCGAGCATATGTTCCTCCGCTCGCTGGACTATCAGCTCAGCGCGTGGCTGGTATTGGTGCCCTATGCGATCACCACTGTAATCATCGCCTTTGCGAACGCTTCGCGAAGCACGTTCTATTTCGACATCGCGCTCGACGGCATGATGATCCTGATCCCGCTGACGGTGTGGATCGGGACGGTCCTGTGATCACATCACCTCATCCAACGCCGAGCAGAACGCTCCAGCTACGCGGTCGATAAGCGCATCCGTGTGCGCTGCGCAGACGAAGCCGACCTCATACCCGGAAGGCGCCGCGTACACGCCACGCTCCAGCAATGCCGCATGCAGCTTGGCGTAACTCTTCATGCTGGCCGGATCGATCGCGCTCGCTTCCTTGATGTGCTCACCC
>JAGODO010000238.1 GCA_017998165.1 Flavobacteriales bacterium
GTTCCAGAGGGCGCTGCCGCTGCTCCCCAGCTCGGTGGTGCCGCTCTCGTATTCGAAGCAATGCCAGCAATCGGCGGGTCCGTTGCCCACGTCGACGTTCTGCTGGGCCGCGGCATTGTTGTCGTGCGTGATCTTCTTGATGTCGCCGCGCGGATGGTGTATGCACACCGTGCTGTCCGGAATGGTGCCTGTGGCGTCCCAACCGCTGTAGGTGACATCGAATTCGGGAGGAGGCTGGCTGCTGAGTTGCAGGAACAGCATGTCACTGCCGGGGTTCGCGACCAATTGGGTGGAGCCGCTCACTGTCTGGTCGGTCGGCGCGTTCTCCGTAGGCTCGCAGACGGGGCTGTCCCAGTTGAAGCGGAAGACCCAGGTATCGGGTGGGGAAGGGCTCTCCAGACAGTGGTTCGCTGTGAGGAAGTAGGGAATGCTGTCGTTGTTGCAGTTGTTCAACAACGTTCCCGTGCAATATCCTCCACCGGCGATGATGCATGCCACGGAACGGATCTCCGGCCGCCAGTCGTCGCCTTCCGGACAGATGGTGTTCACATTGCACGCGCCGCTGTCGCCAAAGTCGCGATCCAGGCCGGGAGCGCCTCGATAGACATGAACGACCGTCCCTATGGTGAGATGTCCGGCGCCTAAGGCACCTGCGGGTTCCTGGTACTCGATCGTGACCCGCTCGCCTGGAATGGGCTGCACGCCCAACACGTGATGCCCCGGGTTGCTCTCGGCGGTATATCCCCCGAGCACCTTGCCATGTCCGTTGTAGAGGAATACATGCCCGTCTTGGGGAACGTTGTAGTCGGTGAAGATCACCCCGATGCCCAAAGCCTGTGGGCATCGCAGTTCAATGCGCCACACCCGGCTGCCATCGCTCCTCGCCGACCAGGAACCCGCGTTGTCGCTCGATAGGGCTACCTGATGCTCGAAGCCGAAACGGTACGGGCCTTTTCGACCGGATGCTTCATGGTGGGCGTCCTGGGCCAGCAGTGAAGGAACGTCCACCGCAGGCAGCTCAATGAGCGGGGGAGCGGGCAGGTCGTTCCGGCGGTTGTCCGCTCCGATCGGTGTGCCGCCGAAGGAAAGCTGGGCCAATGCACCGCAGGTGGAGCCGATGGATGCCGCACAAACGGTGATGCGTAGTGCTCGAAGCATGGTCTGGTGGGTTGCAGGACAGACGAAGGACAAGGGTCCAGCGTTGCCGCGATGAAAGTAAGCAGCCCGCGTTCTCCAGGCCCGACCGGTCGCGGTCGTGCTTGGGCTACGGGGTTAGCATGCGCTCGTACACCAGTTTCGACAAGGAAGCGATCGCGCCGGCCAGCGAATCGACGTCCGAACCGCGCGTCATCACCGTGATCAGGTAAGCGTTGCCCGAGACGTACACCAGGCCGGTCTCATGCAGCTGCTTCTCCTGGGCGTTCCCGGACTCCCCGAATTTGTGCGCGATATCGATCCCGGCCGGCAGTCCTGCGACCAGGCCCTTGTCGAACTTCGCGCGGGTCATCAGCTCCACGGCGTATTCGGAATCCAAGGGGCTCAGCAGCGAAGAGTTGTACAGGGCCTTCATGAAAACGGAATACTCCCGCACATTCATGCGGTACGCCTTCGCTTCCATCACCGGGGCTTCCAACCCCAGTTCGGTGAATGTGCTGATGTACTTCGAAGGGGCCATGTGCCGCAGCAGCACGCTCGTGGCCCGGTTGTCCGAATGCACGATGGACAGTTCCAGGAGCTGGCGCACGGTGTAGGAGCGGCCTGGTTGGGCCTGGTCGGAAGGGAATGCGGAGGTATTCAGCGTTCCGCGGTCCCGCTCGTCGCATACGAATGTGCGATCCAGTGCTCCGGCCTCCTGTTCGTTCTTCGAAAGCCACGCCAGCATCAAGGGCACCTTCAGCAAGGAGCCCGGGTCGAATTCCTCGTCGCCGTTGTACCATGTCCATTCGGCCTTGTGGAAATCGCGCAGGTATACCGATGCGGACGACACTTTCCCGGACGCCTTCATGGCGTCCACCGCCGTTCCGATGCTGCCACGCAGCGCATCGAACCGGGGGGATTCACACAATGGCTCCGAGAACAACAAGGGCCGTACACGCTTGAACCCTGACGCGCGCACGATGTCGTAGGCGCAATCCGGTGCGCGTTTGCCCGGCACAGCAGGAGCCGTCGCCCGGGTCACATCGCCCGATCCGTTCCGCCCGATGAGCCAGTACGAGATCGCCCCACCGATGACCGCAGCCGCCGCCAGCGAGACAACAGAGAGTGTGTTCTTATGCATCACCCTCTGATCAGAACCGGCCAAAGCACCCATCACACGTGAAGTACATCGTCGAGATGTTCCGCCCCTCGATGCTTTTGACGGAACGGGTGATACGATCGACCGGTCGCGTCGGAGGCCGAGCAACGCTCAGGCGGCCGGTGCGATCATTCCCTTCCATGGTCGAAGGTGGTTCCGCTCCCGTACCCTGTTCTTCAGTTCACGCTCATCCGGTCGTAGACCAAGCGCGAAATGGAGGAAATGGCGCTGGCCAGTGAATCGGGGTTGCTTCCCCGTGTCATCACCGTGATCAGGTAAGGATTGCCGTCGGCGTACACCAGACCCGCCTCGTGGAGCTGCCGCTGCAGCTCCGTGCCTTCCTCCCCGAATTTGTGGGCGACATCCACTCCTTGGGGAAGCCCCGCGACCAAGCCCTTCGTGAAGGTCGAACGGGTCATCAGTTCCAAGGCGTATTCCGATCGCATCGGACCCAGGAAAGAGGAGTTGAAGAGCGCTTTCATGAACACCGAATAATCCCTCACGTTCATGGGATACGCCCTGGCGTTGACGTCCGGCTTCGGTAGGCCCAGGTCCGTATAGGTCTTCACATAGCGCGGGACCGGCACATGCCGCATCAGCAAGGTGGTCGCGCGATTGTCCGACTGCGCGATCGAGAATTCGAGCAGCTGCTCCACCGTGTAGGCGACGTTGGGCTGGATCTGGGCAGCGGGGAATGCCGTGTGCTGGGGTACGTTCGCATCCACCAATTCGCAGGTGTAGGTCCGTTCCATCAGGCTCGGATCCTCTTCGGCCATGGACAGGTAGGTCAGCAGCAACGGGATCTTCAGCAGTGAGCCCGGGTCGTAGAGCTCGTCACCATTGTACCACGTCCACTCGGCCTGCTTGAAATCGCGGATGTAGACCGATGCGGAGAGCACCTGGCCCGATGCCTTGAGGTCGTTCACCAGGTTGCTTACCGAAGCGCGCAAGCCTTCGAAGCGAGGCGATTCGCACATGGGCTCCGAGTACAACAGGGGGCGCACCCTATTGAATCCTTCCACCCGAGCTACCGAATAGGCGCAAGCGGCCTTCGCGGTGGCGCGAGCTGCCGCAGGGGTAATGGGGGCCGGAGGATCCAGGAACGCGTACGAGGCGATCCCACCCAACGTCGCAGCCATCGCCATCGAAACCAGTGAAACAGCGTTCTTCTTCATGATCCTCGTCGTTCGATCCACCACAGCAGAAGAGACAACTAAACACCAGGAGTGGATGCTTGGCCCCCGTCGTTTTGGACGGAACCGGTGTTCGGCTAGACCAATAGCCCAATTCGCTATCCGGTTCGGCCGCGCTTACGATCATGTGACAGATCGCTCCGGAAGCTTCGTCGAGCCAGAAGGTCGTTCGTCGATCACGGCACCGGCAGGTGGCCTGCTGTTCGTCGGCCTGCACCGGTCAGGCGATGCTCCGCGCTTCCGTCGTTTCGGTGGAACCGGAGCGGCGCTCATCGATGAGCTTGCGCATGGCGAAGAGCTCGTCGCGCAATTGGGCGGCGGCCATGAAGTCGAGTTCCTTGGCCGACTTGCGCATCTGCGCTTCGAGGATGGAAGCGTTCTTCTCCAACTGGTCCACCGTCATGTAGCCCATGACCGGATCGGCGGCGAGGTTGCGTTCTTCCGGCTCCACATAGGCGCGCGGCTTGCCTTCATTGTAGCGGTCCAGCACGCTGGTCTGCTTCATCACGTCGGCACGGTCCCGCTTGATCTGTGTCGGCACCATGCCGTTCGCCTCGTTCCAGGCCATTTGTTTCGCTCGCCGGCGTTCCGTCTCGTCAATGGTGCGCCGCATGCTCTCCGTCACCTGGTCCGCGTAGAAGATCACCATCCCGTTCACGTTCCGTGCCGCGCGGCCGGCGGTCTGCGTCAGCGATCGGTTGGAGCGCAGGAAGCCTTCCTTGTCAGCGTCCAGCACAGCGACGAGGGAGACTTCGGGAAGGTCCAATCCTTCGCGCAGCAGGTTCACCCCGACGAGCACATCGAACATGCCCAAGCGCAACTGGCGGAGGATCTCGATGCGCTCCAGGGTCTCCACATCGCTGTGGATATAGCGGCAACGTACCCCGTTCTTGCCCAGGAATTCATTGAGTTCCTCGGCCATGCGCTTGGTGAGGGTGGTCACCAGCACACGTTCGTCCTTCTTGTGCCGTTCGCGTACCTCGAACAGCAGGTCGTCGATCTGGTTCTTGCTGGGCCGCACGCTGATCGGCGGGTCGAGCAGGCCCGTGGGCCGCACGACCTGCTCGACCACGATGCCTTCGCTCCGCTCCAGTTCGTAGTCCGCTGGTGTCGCGCTCACGAAAATGGTCTGCCCGATGAGCTCTTCGAACTCTTCGCCCTTCAGTGGCCGGTTGTCCATGGCGCTCGGCAGCCGGAAGCCGTACTCCACGAGGTTCTTCTTCCGCGAACGGTCGCCCCCGTACATGGCGCTGATCTGGCTCACCGTCACATGGCTCTCATCGATCACCATCAGGAAGTCGTCAGGGAAGTAGTCCAGCAGGCAGAAGGGACGCTGCCCCACCTGACGCTGGTCGAAGTACCTGCTGTAGTTCTCGATGCCGCTGCAATAACCGAGTTCGCGCATCATCTCCAGGTCGTAGAGGGTGCGTTCCTCGAGCCTTTTCGCCTCCAGATGCTTGCCGATCTCGTTGAAGAAGGAGACCTGCTTCACCATGTCGTCCTGGATCGCGTGGATCGCCGCGTTCATCGTGTCCCTGCTGGTCACGAAGATGTTCGCCGGATAGATGGTGGTGGCGTCCATCGTTTCCAACGTCTTGGCGTTCGCCGTATCGAAACGTTCGAGCCGCTCGATCTCATCACCCCAGAAGTGGATGCGCACCCCCTCGTCCGCGTAGGCGAGGTTCACCTCGACCACATCCCCTCTCACCCGGAAGTTGCCACGGCTCGTGTCCACGTCGCGCCGGCTGTACAGCGCACTGACGAACTGGTGCAAGAGGTTGTTGCGGCTGATCTTCTGGCCCTTCTTCACATGCACCACCGTTTTGTGGAACTCCGCCGGGTTTCCGATGCCGTAGATGCAGCTCACGCTGGCCACCACGATCACGTTCCGTCGCCCGCTCATCAAAGCGCTCGTGGCGCTCAGCCGCAGCTTCTCGATCTCCTGGTTGATGGAAAGGTCCTTCTCGATGTAGGTATTGCTCGTCGGGATGTACGCTTCCGGTTGGTAGTAGTCGTAGTAGCTGACGAAGTACTCCACACGGTCCTTCGGGAAGAAGTGCTTGAACTCGCCGTAGAGTTGCGCCGCCAATGTCTTGTTGTGGCTCAGGATCAGCGCCGGGCGGTCCAGCTGCGCGATCACGTTGGCGATGGTGAAGGTCTTGCCGCTGCCGGTGACGCCGAGCAATGTCTGGTAGGGTACGCCTTCGCGTGCGCCTTCCACTAGTTGTTTGATCGCTTGGGGCTGGTCGCCCGTAGGCGTGAATTCGGAAATGAGTTCGAAGG
>JAGODO010000239.1 GCA_017998165.1 Flavobacteriales bacterium
CTCCAGTCCCTCGACCAGGACGTTCATCATCCGCTTGCGTGGGGCCGTACCGTCGTCATGGGTCAGGCTCGACGCTTCCGCCTGAGCCACAAGACCCTGCACTTGTTCATGGTCCATCACTCCCTGGTAGGCGAAAACCACCCTGCCGGAGGGGTCCTCCAAACACCGGGACAGACTGTCCTCCAGCCACTGCTGGCCGACCTCGGTAAGGGCTACTGCCGCGTTGTTGCGCATCTGTACACCGATCCTTCAGGGCATGATCACCGATCGACGGAACGCTGATCGGGGCCGATATACGCAGCTGGCTCAACGATGGTTCCGGTCCGGTGTCGCACCAGCGTCGGGCGTGAGGTGTCGCGGGCTACTTTCGGAGCCTTCACCACCCTTACGGGCCTGTCCAGATGACCAATTCCGTTCGAGCTCCCCTCTCGGGACTTCCGAGGTTACTTTCCCTGCTCCTCCTTTTGACGACCACGATCCTGGTCGCACAGGACACCATCACCATCGGTACGGGCACCGAGGAGAACGGATTCTTCGAGTTCCCTGCACCTTATGGCAATGCGGAGAACGGAGCGCGTCACCAGATGCTCATCCTCGCCAGCGAATTGGAGGCGGCGGGCATGAGCGCGGGGCACATCTCGAGCGTGGCTTTCGATGTGGCCGAAGCCTCCTTCGTACAGTTCAATGGCTTCACCGTAAGCATAGGCATCACGGATGTGACCGAGTTGACCCCTGCGTGGATCACCGGTCTCACGGCCGTCTTTGGCCCCACCGACTTCGTGAACGACCAGGCGGGATGGAACCTGCACGCCTTTGACACGCCCTTCCTGTGGGACGGCACATCCAACCTGGTAGTGCAGACCTGCTACGGCAACGATGCGAGTGCACAGAACGCGTTCCATCGGCAGAGCATCACAGCGTTCAACAGCACCGTGGTGCGCAGCACGAACAACCCGAACGTCTGCACCTCCACAACCGGCCAACTGGATGTCTATGCCATGCGACCGAACATGCGCTTCGAATGGATGTCACTACAGGTCCCGCCGATCGGGGCTTTCACCCAAAGCACCACGAATACCTGCAGCGGCCTGGTGCAGTTCGAGGACCAGTCGGAGTACATGCCCACCGGTTGGCACTGGGATTTCGGCGATGCGACAACGGACAGCGTACAGGACCCGGAGCACCAGTACCTGACGGACGGCATTTTTACTCCCGTGCTGATCGTAACGAACCCCTATGGGTCGGATACCATCGCGGGTCAGCCGATCACCGTGAACATGAGCGGCGCCCAACCGGTGGAAGCGTGTGTTCCCGCTTCTGCCGGGACGGTCGCCGGCTTCGGCATTGTGAGCATAACCCTGGGTGGACTGACCGTGGCCTCTGGCGATGCCCTGAGCGAGGGATATGCAGACCGCACGTGCCAGGGAACCACGGTGCTGGCCGGAACGAACCTGGATGTCGCGCTCACCACGGGTAGCGTGGCCACGCACAACGTGCGTGTGTGGATCGACTGGGACAATAGCGGGGACTACATCGGGACAGAACTCGTGCTCACGGAGAACAGCGTCTTCACCGCTTCAGCCACCGTGGCCGTGCCGGCCTTCGCCGTACAGGATATCCCGCTTCGCGTGCGGTACATGGCAGACTACGATTTCAGCCCACTGCCGGAGCCATGCACAAGCCCGCAGTTCGGCCAGGCCGAGGACTACACGCTTACCGTATTGCCGAACGCCAATGCTCCTGAAGCCGGTTTCAGCGCCTCGCCGACGCTCACCTGTGATGGCACGGTGCATTTCACCGACCTCAGCGTCAACGTCCCCAGTTCATGGCAATGGAGCTTTGGCGACAACGGTACAAGCGACCAGCAATCCCCGACGTACACGTATCCGGCGAGCGGCACGTACGACGTACAACTGATCGTGACCAACACGAACGGAGCGGACACGTTGATCCAGGTGGGACTGGTGACCGTGGATCTCGGTGGGCAATTGGTAGCGGCGCAATGTCTGCCCGAGACACAAGGTTATTGCTGCGGATATGGGATCACCTCACTGGACTTCGCGGGGATCAACACCTCGAGCCCGGACGGAACAGAGGGCTATGTGGACCGCAGCTGTGGCAACGTGGCGCAGGTGACCGAGGGGGCCAGCTACCCGATCAGTGTGGGAACGGGTGGTGCGCTTCAGCACGATGTGATCATGTGGATGGACCTCGACAACGATGGGACATTCGGGTCGGATGAGGAGGTCTGGTCCGCCCTGAACCAACAGGACCCGGTCGCCACGTTCGTCATGCCCAGCGGCAGCGTTTTCGGAACACCACTGCGCATGCGCCTCGCAGCGGACGTCGTCGGGGAGACCACTGCGGCCTGTGACCCTCCGCTGTACGGTCAGATGGAGGACTATACCGTGATCGTCACCGAGAATACCGACCCTCCGGTCGCCGCGTTCAGTGCGGAACCTACCACCACATGCAACGGCTATGTGCAGTTCACGGACGCGAGCACGAACGCCCCTGATTCCTGGCTCTGGGACTTCGGTGACACGGGATCCAGCACGGAGCAATCCCCCTTGCACCTGTACACCACGCCCGGCGTCTATACCGTATCGCTGACGGTGACAAGCCCTGACGGCACCGACACGCAGACGAATACCAACTACATCGATTTCGTGGAACCATGGGTCTGCGATACGCTCGTGGTGCCGAATTTCCAACCGGTGCTCGTCGAGACTTGTCCGGGCATCCTCGCGGACAACGGCGGCCCTGACGGCCCCTATCAGCCAGGCACCAGCGAAGCCATCACGATACAACCCGTCGGAGCGGATGTGGTCACGTTGACGTTCTCGCAGTTCCAATGGGGCAACAACGACAACCGTTGGCTGGCGATCTACGATGGACCCGACACGTTCAGCCCGCTCATCGGGCAATACACGGGGAATGGGCTCGGACAATTGCCGGACAACGGCGTGGTCAGTTCAACAGGCAACAGCATCACGCTGCGGCAGGAGTCGCAAGGGGGGGGTGGCATGCCGCCCAACAGCGCCGGTTTCCTGCTGACATGGGCATGCGGGTTCGTCGGTGTGGAGGAAGCGGATGACATGGGCATCGCCAATGTGTGGCCGCAGCCGGCCAGTGATGAACTGAACATCCTCTTCGGCTCCACCGTTCCTGCGGGGTCACGCGTCGAACTGCGCGATGCCTTGGGCGCGCTCGTGATCTCCGGACCGGTCCCACCCGCGTCCCGGATACACCGCTTGGATGTGGCCGGAATGGCCCAAGGCCCCTATGTGCTCAGCTTGGTATCAGCGACGGGTCGCTGGAACCGGACCGTGGTGATCAACTGACCCGATCGAACGCCCTCCACCGAACATGAAGCTTCTCCGCGCGATCCTCCTCACAGCGCTCCTGCCGTTGGCCACTTCCTCGTGGGCCACACACCTGCTCGGCGGCAACGTCGGCTACGTCTACCTGGGCGAGACCGCCCCGGGCAGCGGCCTTTATGCCTATCAGGTCTACATGGAATTCTACCTGAACTGTGGCGATGACAGCAACTGGCAGACCCTCGGCGAACTGGTCGCTGCCGGTGGTGGTTCACTGCCCTTGGGCGTGTACACGCAGGATCCGCAGAACCCGAACGCCGACAAGGACCTCCTCACCACCGTGGACATGTTCTTGACGGACAGTTTGAACATCATTCCCGACCTCCCGAACGGATGCACGGTGGGTGAGGGATTGTGCGCGAAGAAGGGCCTGTTCACCGGTCAGGTGATCCTTCCGTTGAGTTTCGCCGGGTACCATCTGTACTTCCACAACTTCAGCCGGAACATCACCATCGACAACCTGTTCGATCCGAACCAGACGGGCATCGGGTACTACGCGTTCATCCCCCCTACGCTGGTGAACAACTCCTCACCGGTATGGATCGGCATCCCCACGCCGTTCCTGTGCATCTCGGACACCACCACGTTCATCAACAGCGCGAGCGATCCCGATGGGGACCAGCTGATCTTCTCGTTCGAAACGCCCTACAACAGCGTCACGGACCAGGGCGGGATCCAACCGCCTCCGGGCCAGCTGCCCTGGCCTATCCCGGAAGTCACATGGAATCCCGGCTTCAGCACGGCACAGCCGTTCGGTGCGGGGGGCTACTCGTTCATCAACGGTGCGACGGGCCTCACCAGCTATCTGCCGACATTCCAAGGCAATTTCGTGGTGGCGGTGGAAGTGAAGGAGTTCCGCAATGGACAACTCATCGGCATCACGCGGCGCGATCTCCAATTGCAAGCGATCGCGTGCCCGCCCAACGCTACGCCCCAGGTGAACGGCCCGCTGCCGCTGTCCTATACCGTGGATGCGGGAGCACAACTGTGCTTCGGCATGGACTTCTCCGACGTGAACGTCGATTCACTGGACATATCGTCCGGCGGGATCATCTTCGACACGACGTTCACCGACCCCGCGGCCACGCTCACCGTCCAGAACGTCGCTGTCGGAAGCGCCAGCGCGGACTTCTGCTGGAACACGGCGTGCGATCAAGGGCAGGACCAGCCGTACCTCTTCAGCGTGAGCGTTCTGGACAATGGCTGCCCGCCGAAGAGCCTGGATATCGTGTTCCAAGTGACGGTGGTGCCCTTCATCGGTCCGCAGACCATCACAGGCCCGACGCAGGTATGCACGTTGCAGGGCGCCACGGTGTACAGCACGGCGGACATTGCCGGGGCGGATTTCAATTGGACCGTGAACGGCGGGAACATCGTAACGGGGCAGGGTAGCAACAGCATCACCGTGGATTGGGGCGCGGCCGGACCCGGTAGCGTGATCGTGAGCGCCACGAACCAACTGGGCTGCGAGAGCACACCTGTGAACGTGAGCGTGAACATCGCTCCACTGCCCGCCGCTGATGCGGGAGAAGACGTTACGATCTGCATCGGGAACAGCACCGTACTGGGCGGCGAACCCACCGGCCCGGTTGGAAGCAGTTTCACATGGTCCGACGCCGGATCGTTGAACGACCCCACGGCCGCGAACCCGACCGCCACGCCCACGACCACGACGGTCTATGTGGTGCAAGTGAGCAATACCGGTTGCGTGAACACGGACTCCGTGACCATCACGGTCTCGGTTCCCTTTGTTGATGCTCTGGACCGTAGCATGTGCGAGGGCGACACCATACAACTGAGCGCTTCGGGTCCCATCGGCGACTACAGTTGGTCGCCGCCGGATGGCCTGAGCGCTGCGGACGGTCCGGATCCGCTGGCCTTTCCTGACTCGACTACGACGTATACCGTTACCCTCACGAACAGTTTCGGCTGTACAGCCGTGGATTCCGTTGTTGTTACAGTGAACACTTTCACCCAGACCATCACGATCGATCCTGCGGAGACGAGCGGTTGCCAGAACGATACCGCGACCTTTTCAGCCGTCCCGGATGCGGGCGGCAATATCTACGATTGGAGTGCTAGCGGTGGTATTTCCTCGCAGGGGACTTCGGGGAACAGTGTGATCATCCAATGGACAACACCGGGCCCGGGAACATTGAGCGTGCAGGTGACCGATGCCAATGGATGCGCAGCGACGTTCGAAGCACCGTTCGAATCGCTGGCGATCCCCGATGTGGACGCTGGAGCGGACACGACGATCTGCGCCGGTCAGAGCGTGCAATTGAACGGTTCGGGCAACGGCACGCCCGTATGGTCGCCGATCGCCGGTCTGACGGACCCGACGATCTTCGATCCCATAGCGAATCCGGAGGCCACGCAGACC
>JAGODO010000240.1 GCA_017998165.1 Flavobacteriales bacterium
GCGTTGCTCAGTTCGTGCATGCGCTGCTTGCGCTGATGCATGGTGTCCACCAGGATGAGTTCCGTTACGCCCTGGTGAGCGAGTTCAGCCTTCTCCATGAAGCGCGGGATCACGCCGATCACCTCGCCGCCGGCCTTCATCGCCGCGTCCGCCACTATGCCCATCAGGCCGACGTGCCCGCCGCCGTACACGATGCCGTGGCCACGTTCGGTGATCGTACGCCCGACCTCGGCGGCCATCCGCGCCCACTTCGGGTCTTTGCCCGCAGAAGCTCCACAGAAAACAGTGATCCTGGACATGCTTCGCACGGCACCGCTTGCGTTCCAAGGGGAAGCGGCGGTTGGCCGAGGGCGGAAGGTAGCCGGATCATCTTTGCGTCATGATGGCCCGTCAGCTCTCCTTGATCGCTTGTATCTCCCTCGCATCCCTCGTTCCCGCACAGGATGGCCTGCGCCCGCATGGTTGTGATGCCGCCGGCCTTCCCGACTGGGCGGTGCTCATGTACGGCGAAGCTCCGGACGTGCGGGCCGTTGAGAACGCTTACACGGAATGGTTCCGTACGCATGCGTTCCAGAAAACGGTACACACCCAGCACTACAAATTCTGGTTGAACAGTCTGCGCGGGCGTGTGGATGCGACCGGTCATGAGCGGCCGATGCGCGCCACGGAGCGAAGCGCGCGCGAACAACAGTTGCGCGAGAGCCGGGGCGGGGGACCCGGATGGACCTGGGCGGGACCGGACATCCATTACGACGAAGGTGGTGCGGGCGTGGACGTGGCCAAGCACTGCAACGTGTACACCATCGACCGCTCGCTCACCGAGCCCAACACGCTGTTCTGCGGGACCGAGAGCGGCGGCGTGTACAAGAGCACGGACCAGGCGCAGACCTGGAGCTTCGTGACCAAGGACCACATCATCGGTGCGGTGAGCGCATTGCGCATCCATCCGACGGATCCGAACACGGTGCTGATGAGCGCGGAGGATGAGTTCTGGCGCACCACCGATGGCGGAACGACCTGGAACGTGATCGGGGACGCGGCATTCCAAGCCCTCGACATCAGCGCCTGGGAATTCGCCTTCGATCCGAGCGACCCGAACACCGTTCTGGCGCCGAGCAGCCTGGGCATGTACCGCAGCACCGACGGCGGCGACACATGGACCGCGGTGCTCACCGAGGAGTGCATGACCATCCAGCACAAACCCGATGATCCTTCCGTCTGGTACACCATCCAGTTCGAACCATCGCTGGGCTACAGCCGCTTCTACAAAAGCACGGATCACGGCCTCACATGGGGTCTGCGCGACAACGGCTGGTACGCGCCCCCGACCGGCGAAGTGGGTGACTATGACATCGAAGGTGGGCGCCTCGCTGTAACGGCTGCCGACAACGAGCGCATCTATGCCGTGCTGGTCGGCTACGAACAACCGGGCGCGAGCATCACCACCCATGGCTGGGTGGGCACGTGGGTGAGCACGGACGCCGGCGAGACGTGGAGCAATCCGCACGGATCGATCGGTACACCATACACCGAAGCCCATCCGAACCTGATGAACTTCAACGGCGATGACGGTGACTACACGCAGATCCATTACAACACCTGCATCATCGCCAGCCAATTGGATGCGGATCGCGTGCTGATCGGTGGCCTGAACCTTTGGCGCAGCGACGATGGTTGCGCCACCTACGAACCGGTGGGCGGATACATCGGTCCGGTGGAACGCACGCACCCGGACATGCAAGAGCTGCGCGTCTTCGCCGATGGCCAGGGCGGGGAAGAGGTCTGGGTCGGTTGCGACGGCGGCGTGTACCGCAGCACGGACTTCGTAGCAAGCCATGATGCACGCTGCCGTGGCATGGAGGCGATCAACCTGTGGGGCTATGACCAGGGGTGGAACGATGATATCCGCGTGGGTGGCCGCTACCACAACGGCAACATGGGCTACCACGAGGACTATGCGGAGAACGAGTACTTCTCCCTCGGCGGCGGTGAAGCGCCCACCGGCTACGTGAACTACAGCGACCAGCGCAAGACCTACTTCAGCGACATCAATGGCAAGGTGCTGCCGGCGACCTTCAACGAGGATCCGCCCAGCTTCCCGATGAGCTTCGATCCGAACGAGAGCTACTACAACTGCAGCAGCTCGCGCATCGCCTTCGACCACCGTTACTACAACGTGGCCTGGAGCGGAAAGGACCACAAGCTGTATCGCAGCACGGATGGAGGCAGCAGCTTCAGCGAGTTCCACGCGTTCGGCGGCAGCCCCGGCAACCAGGTGCTGTGGATCGAGCAGAGCTACGCCGATCCGCGCGTATTCGTCGTGCAACAGGAACTGGGCAACACTGGCCGACTCTGGCGCACCACCGATGATGGCGGGACCTGGGAACAACTCACCCTCCCAAGCACAAGCCGCGACATGTACTTCACCCTCGGCAGCCAGAACGCGGGCGACATCTGGATCACCTACACCAACCGCCCGGACGGGGAGAAGGTCTACCACAGCGCGGATGGCGGTGAGAATTGGACGAACGTCACCACCGCCATGCTCGATGGCGAGAAGCCCTGGGCCATCGCGCACCAATACGGTACCGATGGCGGTGTGTACCTGGGCCTGCTCAATGGCCGCGTGTTGTACAGCAACAACACCATGACGGACTGGGCCGAGTTCAGCGACGGCCTGCCCGCCGGTACGGAACCCCTGCGACTGGTCCCGTTCTACCGCGATGGCAAGATCCGCCTCGCGTGCTGGAACCTCGGCGTGTGGGAACGGGACGTCTACGAGCCCAGCGCGCTGCAGGCCGGTTTCGCTGCGGAGTTCGGCACGTTCTTCTGCCCGGGCGACAGCATCCACTTCGTCGATCACAGCGTGTGCTCGGCCAACGCCACGTATGCCTGGAGCTTTCCCGGAGGTACGCCTTCCACCAGCACGGAGAAGTACCCGACCGTGGTGTACGATGCACCGGGCAACTACGACGTCTCGCTTACGGTAACGGACAATGGCAACAGCGCGACGGCGACGAGCAGTGCGTTCATCAGCCAAGCCACCGGAGATGGCGGCCTCGCTGAGAACTTCGAGGCTGGTGGGTTCCAGGATGGGTGGTCCTTCCACGGTCCCGATGGGGATCCCAGCGGCTGGGGCGTGCGTGATGATGCCAGCGGCTTCGGCTTCGGCACTTACGCCATGGCCTACGACAACTACAACATCGACCTCGGTGGTGCGCGTGATGCCGTTTGGACCCAGAAGCTCGGGCTGGTGGAGGCGCAGAACCTGGATCTCTACTTCGAGGTGAGCTACGCGCGCTACGACGCCGTGTACAGCGACACGTTGGCGGTGCTCGTCAGCACCGATTGCGGTAGCACCTGGAACGAGGTGTTTGTGAAGGGGGGCGAAGAACTGGCCACGGCCCCGGACTTCCAGGACCCGTTCGTGCCGCAGGCGGATCAATGGCGCGGTGAGTGGGTGAACATCCAGCAACTCATCGGCGAGCCGGAGTGGATCATCGCCTTCGAGAGCCGAGGCCATTATGGGAACGTGATCCGTGTGGACAACATCAACCTCGCACCGCTGTGGTTCGGTATGGAGGAACCCGCCATCCCCGGCGAGTTGAACGTCTTCCCCAACCCGGCACAGGACAGGTTGCACGTACGGGCGACCCATTTGGCCGCGCCCGGCGCGTTGCGCATACTGGACGCCGCCGGCCGCGAGGTGCGTGCAACGACCGTTCGCGCTTCTTCCGGTGCGTGGTCGGGAAGCCTGGATGTGAGCGGGCTGGCCGATGGTGTGTACATCCTGAAGCTCGCGAACGCGGTCGCCAGATTCACGGTACACCGCTGATCACAGCGTGAACGGCAACCGCTGCACGTCCGCGCCGCCCTCGGTCCACGCGTAGATGGCGTAGCGGCCCTTGGGCCAGTCGAGCACGTTCAATTCCACGGGTACTTGCGCCCGTCCCGCTTCAATGGGCATCCGGTCCTGGATCACGTCGATCAACCGGCCGGCATCGCTGCGCACCACGATCGTGAGCCGGTCCGGAACGACCCGCACCACCGACACGATCCGCGAGATCGACTCCGGCCGCCCGCTGCACGCCATGCGCTCATCCTCGGCATAGCGCACGGAATAGCGCGGTGCGGGTTGTCCGCTCAGGGCGCTCAGCTTGTTCCGGAGGGTATCGTTCGCGCTGCTGTCCAAGGCCCCCAGTGATGCGATGTCGTGGCCATCGCTCAGCACCCAGATCGCGGATTGCACGATGCCGTCGTCGTAGCCGAGGGAATCCACGAAACGGGCGAGGGTCGTCAGCTTTTTAGGGGCGGGATGGCCCTTGCGGTAGGGTTCGTTCTCACCGGGCCCGCCATTGGATGCCTCGCAACAGAACGCGCGACAGGTCACGGTGGTGCGACCGTTGGGTACCAACGCGATGGCCTCTTCGCGCACCACGATCAGGTCCTGTACGCCTTCTTCCTGGCTCACAAATACCCAGCCCGCCGGAATGCTGGTGCGGATGGATGTGGCCGTGCGGCTCTTCACATCCACCTTCAGGCATTCGCCGGAATGACCTCCCAGCCCGCGGGGAGTGAGTTCTATCCGGCCTTGTTCCAGCAACTCGATGAGCGGGGTGGTGGTCGCGGCATCACCTTCCAGGGAGGCGCAGGCCAGCACGGTACCGGCGATCAGGTAACGCATGCGGATGGCTTTGCTGTGCAACGCGCGGCAGGTGGTGATCCTTGCGTCGCGCTACGGCCACCGCTTCCGCTGGTCCCACTGGAAGGTCCACTCCGGCGTCACCAGTTCATCACCATCGTTCAGCTTGAACCAAGGAGAGAGGTTCGGGTCTTTGGGGTTCTTCAGCACATGGATCTCCTGTGCCGGCATGTAGCTCTGGGCGAGCAGGAAGACCTGTTCACCGGTTCCATCGTTCGCCACATCCACCACGATCACCGCGTGGCCGGGATGGCCGCCTTGGATGAACACATCGCCCGGCTGGACAGGGGAGGAGGAGCAGTCTTTCAGTTCCTTGCTGAGCGAGGCCGTTCCCGCGTAAGTGAAGACCCTATCGAGGTACTTCAGGAGGTCATCATGCGTGGATCCGGCGTCGCTTCCGGCGACCCAGGAGCACGCGTTGCCTTGTACGCGGATCCGCGCGCCCGTCATCCAGCGACTGAAGGGAGCCTTGAACCCGCTGGTGAAGTTGAACGCGATCTCCTGCTTCCGATCAGCGGCGAAGAGGTATTCGGCGCGCAACCGCATGACGGCATCCGCGCATTGCTGGAGATCCTTGTCGCCAACGGTCATGTCGACCACGGCGGCATGCACGTCCTGTCGGTTCTTCAGGCGGCTGTTGTACAGATGAACGTTCGCGCCGAAGGTCTTCAGCGGAAGATGGCGGAGGTATCCCGCGAAGCTGTTGGCCTGTACAGCAGCGCGCGCAAACCCCACAGGCGGATCGAAACGCAGCAGCACCGTGGTGTCGGCGAGGTCATACGTGATCAGCCGCACGCCGCACATGGCCGCTTGTGGCTGGCTGGAGGGAAGTTGGCAGGCGCCCACGGATGTGAGCAGGATGAAGGCCCAAGGGAAAGTCGAACGCATGTCCGCAGAATGCGCGGTGCGAAGCGGCGTAACGATCAAGCCTTCGCCTTCTGCGCCTTGTTCGGCGATTCGACCTTCGGCGGCACGTAGCCGAACAGCCGGTTGTCCTTGATCATGTTGTCCACGTACGGGGGAACG
>JAGODO010000019.1 GCA_017998165.1 Flavobacteriales bacterium
GAACCTGGTGGAGAACGCGGACCGCTTGGGAAGGATCTTCCGCGCGGAGATGCAGAAGCTTGTGGACCGCTACGACTTCGTGAAACTCGTGCGTGGTCGTGGGCTGTTGAACGCCTTGGTGATCGAGCCCCGCACTGGTGCCGATGGTTCACCCAAGACCGCTTGGGAGCTCTGTCTCCTGCTGCGCGACAATGGCCTGCTCGCCAAACCCACGCACGGGGACATCATCCGCTTCGCGCCGCCGCTGGTGATCACCGAGGAACAGGTGATGGAGTGCGCGAACGTCATCGCGCTCAGCGTGCAGCAGTTCGCTTGATCGCGGTCATGGCCACATGCGCACATGGTGGCATGGGCACATGAATTTCACTGCTTCGTCTTGTCCACCGTCTTCACGAGCTTGCCCTTGTCGTAGTGCAACTCACGGTAGACCTGGCCATCGGGAGCGAAGTCATACTGGATGCCATGTTCCAGGCCGTTTTCCCAATGCTCGATGAATTTCTTCGTTCCGTTCTCGTAGTAGTACACCCACTCGCCGCTCTCCACCCCTTTTTCGAAGTGGCCGGTGTACTCCAATTGCCCGTTGGGGTAGTAGACCTTCTCCATCACCTTTTCGGCCTCCTCGCCCTTGCCTTTCATGTAGATGACCACCTCCGGCTTGCCGTTGGGGTGACTGCTGGCCACGTGCTTGTGGGTGGAGCAGGCGGTGAACAGCAGGATGGAGGCGATGGGGAGGAGTGCGACGCGAGGCATGGCTGGGCCAAGGTAAGGGCGCGGGAGTTTCGAGGAAGAATGCGGGGCCTCACGCGGAGTGCGCGGGGGGACGCGGGGCTATGCAGGCCTCACACGGGGGACATGGAGTGCGCGGGAGACGTGAGGTAATGCTGGCCTCACGCGGTACACGCGGAGGGACGCGGGGAGTACTGGCCTCAGGCTGTGGCGGCGGAACGCAGAATGACCACGAACGTCAAAGCTTACGGAAGAGGAGGCCCGGTGTAGCGGTTCACGATGCGGTGAAGGCCGTCCATCAGTCGTGACTCGCCGAAGTTGATGAGCAGGGCCACCTCGTGGCCGGTCAGGCGCAGATAGGTGGTGACCTTCTTGAAGTGGACGCGCGGCATGAGTTCGATCGACTTCAGTTCGACGACCACGCTGTCCTCCACCAGAAGGTCCAGGCGGAAGGCCTCCTCAAAACGATGGCCTTGGTAAACAATGGGCACCATGACCTGTCGCACGGCTTTCAGACCTCGATCCCGCAGGCGCTTCGTGAGTATGACCTCGTAGACCGATTCCAGCAGGCCCGGCCCAAGTTCCTTGTGGATCTCGATGGACTCCTCGATGATGATGGAGGTGATCTCGTTGATCGGTCGGCTCATCGCTGCAGGCAAGAAGTCGTGCCGCTCCAAGATCGGCATTCCCCGCGTCCCTCCGCGCACTCCGCGTGAGGCCTGAGACCCGTCTCCTCAGAACCAGGTGATCAGTTTCAAATTGAAACGGCGCGGGGTGAGGAACTCGGGAATGCCGTAGTACCGCCCGCCGACATCCTGCACCCAGCTATAGTCGATGGTGTTGTTCAGATTGATCAGGTTGAACACCTCGAACGACACCCAGGCATCCTTGATCTTGCCCAGGAAGCCGGTCTTTTTCTGTCCTTCGGCACCGAGCAGTTGCTTGCTGAAGCCGATGTCCACCCGGCGGTAGAGCGGGCCCCGCAGGATGTCCTCATAGCGCGAGGCGTTCGGTGGACCATAGGGAAGGCCGGTGCCGAAATTCAGGCTCACATGCACCTTGAACGTCGGCGCGTTCGGCATTTCATCTTGGAAGAACATGGCGAACGTCACGCGCTGATCGCCCGGGCGCGGGATGTTGCCTGGCGTCCGGAGGACCGTGTCGACCGGCACGTTGTTGAAGGTGTAGCCCGGTACGATGAGTTCGCCGTCGCTGTTGTAGTAGTCGTAGTAGAAGTCATCCAGGATGTCCTCCTCGGTCTTCATCACGGACAGCGCGGCCCAGGATTCGATGCCGGGAATGAATTCGCCGTTCAGCTTCGTGTCGATACCCGCCGCGTAGCCTTTCGCATTGTTCTTCGCATAGTAGCGGATGCGCACGTTGTCGAGTTCATACGGAATGAGGTCGTCCAGCATCTTGTAGTACGCTTCCGCGCTCCACTTGAAGGGGCGTTCCCACAACTTGAATTGGCGGTCCGCACCGAGGATGAAATGGATGCTGCGCTGTGCAAGCAGGTCCGGGTTGATCACGCCGTTGAAATCCCGCAATTCGCGGTAGAAGGGGGCCTGGTAGTAGAAACCGGTCGCGAACCAGAAGCTGTAATCGTTCGATACCGTGTCGCCTTTGGTGTCGATCTTCTTCCAACCCGGATGATAGGCCAGGCGCAGACGCGGGCTCACCACCGTCTGCTGGTTGTAGCTCCAGTTCTGTGCCCGCACACCGGCCACCAGCGACCAGTCGTTGTCATGCGGACCGTTCCAGTCCCATGCGTGCTGCAGGTAGGCGCTGGACCGCACGCTGCTGAGGTCCACCTTGCTCTTCACGCTCCGCTGCAGTTGCAGCTTGTCGAGGTCGGTCGTGTAGGGGATGCTGTAGTCCGCGCTGTCGAGCATGTACCACTCGCTCAGCCGATCCTCGATCGTTTCTCCGCGGGCCTCAACACCCCATTGCCATTCGCGGTGACGGGTGGCGGTGCGGAGCGTATGCCAGGTCCCTTTGTGGTTCGCGGCCAGTACGGTCGCGGTGAGCTGGTTGCGCGCATGGTCCAGGTACGTGCCGACGCCCAGGATCTTGATCGGTTCGCCGAAGTCGTCGCTCCCGAGATCGCGGTCCAGCTCGCTCAAGCGGTACTGGCCGAGGATGTCGAAACGCTCGGTCTCGTAAGTGCGGAAGGCGCTGCCGGTGAACTTGAACAGCAGGTCCTTCGAGCTCTTCACGTTCACGTTGAGCGCCCCGAAGTAGGTCTCGTAGGCGGTCTTCTCCTGTCCTTCGAAGTACACCGTGAAGCGCAGCGCCTGGTTGAAATTGCCCAGCTCCGTTTCGCGGTTCTGCGGGATCACATCGTATTTGTTGCGGCTGTACACGCCAAGAAGCCCGATCTCCACCTTCTCGCTCACGTCATAGGTCCAGTAGCTCTGCAGGTCCGTGTACACCGGGGTGTAGTCGCCCTGCGTGTCGAGGCCTTTCAGCACGGCGCTCAACGTGCGGTAACGGAAGCCGGTGACCTGTCGCAGCCGGCGCTTCATCATGGGGCTGGCGATGCTCACGGAACCACCCATGAGGCTGGCCGCAGCCGTTCCCGAAAACTCGCGCGGACGTTTGTACGTGATGTCCAGCACGCTGCTCAGTTTGTCCCCGTAGCGCGCTTCGAACCCGCCCGCGCTGAAGTGGATCTTGTCGATCATGTCCGGGTTGGGAAAGCTCAAGCCCTCCTGCTGCCCGGCACGCACCAGGAACGGACGGTACACCTCGATGTCGTTCACGTACACGAGGTTCTCATCGAAGTTGCCGCCACGCACGCTGTATCCGCTGCTCAGGTCGTTGCGGGTGGCCACGCCCAAGCGGCCGGTGAGCAAGGTGTTCACGTCGCCCAAGGGGTTGGGGAGGAAGACGGTATTGCGGGGATCCAGCTTGTCGATCGCTCCGCGTTCACGCAGCGCATCCTTCACCACCGGGATAGGGTCCAGGGTCTTGCTGCGCATCGAACTGTTCAACTCCTTGCGCTCACCGGGGGCGGCGATGATGTCCTTTTCCACGATGTCTTCCAAGGCGGAGAATCGGATCGTCAGCGTTCGGGGAAGGCCATCGGAGGGAATGGTCAGCTCATAGCCGCCGGATCCATCCGTCACGGTGGTAGCGCCGCTGCCCACGAGGGATACCGATACGCCCTGCTTGGGCTGGCCATCCTCATCGCGCACAGTGCCGAAGATGGTCGCGTTCTGCGCGAGCAGAAAAGAGCACGACATGAACAAGAAAAGCCCGAATAGCGCGCGCATCAAGATCTTTTGGCCGTCGGCAGCGGCTTGGGGCCTGCAACCGTGGGCGGCCAAGATAACGGGCGACTTCCGCGCTTAGTGCCCAAGGGAAAAACCCCGCGTCCCCGGGCTTTTCAAGCTCGACGTTCCACCAGCGCGGCTTCGACGTTCCTCATCAAGTTGTCCGGCCCCCCTTCGTGTTCCAGCAGGCGTATGCCCAGCTCCCGGCACAACGCATGGCAGTTCGCGCGCGGTTCCCTTTCCACACCGGCGCCGAGTACCAGCAAGGCCACCTGGCCGTGGCGCAAACGCTCGCTCAATGCCGTCTCGTCCAGATAGCCCTCCACGACAAGACCCAACGAGGAGATCTGGTGTTTCACCAGTGCCATGATCGCCGGATTGCGGCCGAAGAAGATGACGGGTGCCTCGGTCATGGTCGCTGGGTTGTTCCCTAAAGCAAACATGCCACACGCTGCCGCCGACCTCCCTTTCGACGGCCGTAGCCGTTCAGAGGACCAAATACCGCAGGAAGCCGTACGGAAGCCGCCTCAGTGCTTCAGCAACTTGAACGCGTGCGACCATTGGTTGCGGGCGAAGCCGGGGATGCACCAGAGCATGCACAAGGGTTCTATGGCCCGTGCGCCTTCCACACCGCCCATGTCCTCAGCATCCCAACCGAAGTCGTTCAAGATGGCCGATACCGTGGCCTTGGCCTTGGCGTCATTGCCACAGATGAACATCGTGGGGCGGCCTTCCTGGAATTTCGGGTCGACCATGTAGGCGTTGCCCACACTGTTGAAGGCTTTCACGAAATGCGCGCCCGGTTGTGCGGCCTGCAGCTGTTCCATCAGGCTGTTCTCCAACGTCGTGAAGTACTTCAACACGCCATTCTCTGGCGGCGCATCGGCGATGGGGTTGGTGGTGTCGATGATCACCTTCCCCTGCAGGTCCTTGCTGTCGCACAAACGGATCGCTGCTTCAGCGGCGGTGCCTTTCGTGGCGAGCACCACGATGTCCGCCCATGCTGCCGCCTCCTTGTTCGAACCCACCTCGCCGCGCGGATTCTTCTCCTGCCAGTCCTTCACCTTCTCCGGTGATCGTGTGCCGATCATCACCTCGTGTCCATGCTTGAGGAAGCCCGTAGCGAGCACCTGGCCCACCATCCCGGTTCCGAGTATGCCGATCTTCTGTTTCATGGTGTCAGTTGTTGGTCAAATAGAGTGTGACGAAGGACTTGTTGAGGTTGCATGTACAGCCCAGTCATTTGTTACTTGGGATCCAACATGGTGATGGCCAAGTAGGCCAGATCCATGTCTGCGGCCAGGCGGGTCGTGCGTTCCGTTCCGAGCCTATGGCTGTAACGGATCCTGAGCTTTTTCCAAGCGGCCTTGGCCTCTGCGACTTTCTCCATCCCGTCGGGAAGGGCATGCAGCTTCACTGTCCGCTTGTAAGGTTCGGTGTAGAGCAACCCCGTGGTTTTCATCTTGTCCAACGTGCGTATGATGGTCGTGAGGTCGAGCCGAAGTTCCTTGGCGATCCGTGTCATCGTGATCCCGGGTTCGCGGCCGATGGACATCAGTATGAAGGCCTGGGTTGGTGTAAGGCCCAACGGGTAGAACGCTTCGTCGGCCAGTTTTACCAAGCGGCGACCCAGTGAGTTGGCTACGAAGAACATGCACCCCGCGTACGGGTTATTCGACTTGGACATGCATGCGAACCTAAGAATTTGACTGGGCTGTACATGCCAGTCGATCGGCGGCAGGGCCGATGTGCATCGCCCGCTTGATCACCCAGCGACCGGCTTCCTGAGCTTGTGGCCGCTCATGGCGTACCAGCCGATGAAGAGGTAGCAGGGGGCGAGGATCCAATAGGCCGTTTGGTGCCCTTCGGCCGTTTCGCCCGCCAACGCACCGTACAGCGGAGGCAACAGCGCTCCTCCCAGAATGGCCATGATGAGGATGGCCGCACCCGTCTTGGTGAAGTTCCCCAAGCCTGAGATGGCCAAAGGCCAGATCGCAGGCCACATGAGCGCGTTCGCCAGGCCCATCAGGGCGACGAGCAACACCGGCACCGGCAGTTCGATAAAGTGACCGGTGAAGGTGCGCATGTCGATGCCGGGGATGCGCCAGACCATCGAGGCGGGCACGAGCAGCACGAGCACCGTGAGAACCGTACCGAGCAACGCGGACAGGCGCAGCGCCGCTGATTGGGAAAGCCGTTTCGGAATGGTCGCGATGCCCACGATGTAACACACCACCATCGCCATGAGCGTGTAGCTGGGCAGGAGTTTCGCGCTGTCCATGGGTACGCCCAAGGCCTGACCGAAGAGGCCGATCGTATCCACTGCCACTACTTCGGCCCCGACGTAGAGGAACAGGGCAAGGGCACCGTAGAGCAGCTGTGGGTGGTCAAGGATGCTGCCTTTCGTGGGTTGGTTGCCAACGAGTTCCTCCTCGGAAGGGATCGGAGGCAACGGCGCGAAGCGGAGCCCGAGGCCAAGACCGATAAGAGCTGTCGCCATCAGCAGATAAGGCGTGATCACGCGCGCCGCGAGATCGTCGAGCATGGTGGCACGCGCGGCGTCATCGAGCGTGGGCAAGGTGCTCTCGATCACGTTGGCGTTCTCCAGCATGATCGACCCCATCACGATCGGGGCGAGCACACCGGCGAGCTTGTTGCAGATGCCCATGATGCTGATGCGCGCGGCGGCGCTCTCGATCGGACCAATGATCGTGACGTACGGATTGCTGGCCGTTTGGAGTACCGTGAGTCCGGTGCCGATGATGAAAAGGCCACCGAGAAAGAGAGGATACGTGCGGAGGATGGCGGCGGGGATGAAGACCAGCGCGCCCAAGGCCATGATCAGCAACCCGGCCGTCATGCCGTTCTTGTACCCGATGCGTTCCAACAACTTCCCGGCCGGCAGGCCCATCACGAAGTAGGCGATGTAGAAGGCGGTGGCCACCAGCAACGCTTCGAAGGTGCTCAGTTCGCACGCCAGCTTCAGATAGGGGATGAGCGTGCCGTTGAGCCAGGTGACGAAGCCGAACAGGAAGAACAGCAGGCCCAGGATGAACATGGCCCGCACGGTGCCGGTGGTCGTTCGCATGACGGTGAAAGTATCCGCCCGGTCACCACACGTTCCGTCGCCCCCGCCCACTTATGCGCAGGCCGCTGTGAGCCTACATCTGCGGCGTGACCATCGGTGGCAACACGCGACCGGCCTTCCGCTTGCGCCACATCAGCCACAGGAAGCCGCCGAGAAGCAGCATCACCGGCCATATCGCGATCGATCCCGTCATGAACATCTCCACCAGGCGCCAGCCGTCGGCCAATGCATCGAGCACGCGGCTGCCGAGCGAGGGCGCGTAAGCGCTGATCGCATGGTCGCTCACCTTCATCTCCGTGCGCGTCAACGTGGGCTGGTGGATGTTCAGGCTCACCGTGCTGTAGGCCACGCGGTCCGCCAGGTCCATGTTGTTCAGCACGCTCTGGTCGCGCTTCTCATCGCTGGCCAGCAGGGCCTCTTCAGCGCTCACGGTCTCGCGCAGGCGGCGCCCGCGGTCGTCGATCGCGCGGCCCAACCGCTGCGAATGGGCTTTGGCGCGGCGCTCGGCCAGCGCATTGGCCGTCATGCGCAGTTTGATGTCGTCCGCCGTGATGTCCCGGTGATCGAAGAGATCCACCCACGCACCGATCTCCCGCAAGGCCACGTCCAATTCATCGTCCGGCAGGCGCAGCGTGACGGTGTTCATCATCTCGTAGCGCGAGATCTCCAGCAGGCTGTCCTCGCTCACGGGGATGCTCTGGGTGCCCCGCGGTTCGTTGTGCAGGCGCGTGTTGGTGATCCAGCCGCCGTGGGCCTTCACGATGTCCTCGATGCCCAGCGTCGCATGTACCACGTCTTTCACGCGGAAGGCCAGATCGGCCGTACGGATGAAGCGATGGTTCGTGTCCGTGCCCGTTACCGCGGCGGTGCTGCTGACGGCGCGGCGGTCCACCATGCCCGCGCCGGAGGTGGACAGTGAACCCGGTGTCGAAGCCGAGCCATCGGCCCGGTCCAGGTTGATGTTCAAGTTCGCATCCCCCGCAGAGTACGTGGAAGTGAACCTGTAGTCGATGTCGCCGGACGCATTGCCGTTCTCAGCGGTGGTCTTCTCTTCTTCGTCCGCTGTGGACGCCGGCACTTGCTCGGCGGGGGGCGGAGCTGGCGTCTCGGATTCAGGGCGGGATGCTCGGGTCTCCTTGTTCCTGCCGCAAGCCATGGCGAGCAGGAGGATGCCAACGGGGATCAGATACTTCTTCATGACGGTAGTGGTGAGGTGTGGTGAATGCGGAAGGCCGTACACGGCAACCCGCGATGCGTTCAGATGAACGCGCATGGCGGGGGCAACGTGCATCGCGGATCAACCTCACGTCCCGCACTTCACGCTTCGCACCGCACATTTGCTCCGTCCGGTACCCATCATCCACTCATTCGCTCATCGGCTGATACGCCAATTGCACATGGATCCCCGCCTCGCCGCCTTCGAACGCCTCCTGACCATCATGGACGAACTGCGCGCCCAGTGCCCGTGGGACAAGAAGCAGACGCTGGAAACACTGCGTCCACTCACCATCGAAGAGACCTACGAGTTGGGCGACGCCATCCTGGAGAACGACCTGGACGGTGTGAAGAAGGAACTCGGCGACCTCATCCTGCACATCGTCTTCTATGCGAAGATCGGCGCCGAAAAGAACGCGTTCACGATCACGGACGTGCTCAACGGCATCTGCGAAAAGCTCATCCACCGGCACCCGCACATCTACGGCGATGTGAAGGTGAAGGATGATGAAGAGGTGAAGGCCAACTGGGAGAAGATCAAGCTGGCGGAACGACGTAGCGTCGACCCAGCGGGTCGACCTGCGACCCCGCCGAGCGTGCTGGAGGGCGTGCCACGCGGCCTGCCGTCGCTGGTGAAGGCCATCCGCATCCAGGACAAGGCCCGGGGCGTCGGCTTCGACTGGGATCACCGCGATCAGGTATGGGACAAGGTACACGAGGAACTCGCCGAACTGAAGCATGAGGTGGACACCGCTTCGGTGAAGCAGGCCGACGAACTCGGCGACCTCCTGTTCAGCATCGTGAACTACGCGCGCTTCCTGGACATCGATCCGGACGAGGCACTGGAGCGGACGAACCGCAAATTCATCAAGCGCTTCCGCTTCTTGGAGACCGAGAGCGCCAAGGATGGCAAGAAGATGGGGGAGATGACCCTGCCCGAGATGGACGCCTATTGGGAGCGGGCGAAGGGTGAGCAGGGCCTCACCTGACGAGCACCAGTTTCTGGCCGTTCTCGATGAAGCTCCACGAGGTGAATTTGTCCAGGAACGACTTTCCGAGCAGGTAGTCGATATCCCCGTCGTACACGGCCACCACGGCGCTGTCCACGCTGAAGCCGCCCAAACGGATGCCGTTCACGACCGCACGACGGCATTGGATGATGTCGCCGTTCGCCATCTCGTAGTCCAGGCTGTCGAGGTAATCGCTGATCGAACCCGAACGCGCCAGATCCTGTTCCAGACCCGTCGAGATCATGATATCCGATGCCCCGCTGTCAAAGAGGAAATAGTACTCGCCGTCACCCAGAGCGACCTTCACCTTGATCCCGCGCGGCGTGTTGAGCACGACGATGGTATCGCGTTCCAGGTCCCCGCGCACCCCTCCCGTTCCAGGCCCCGACGTATACAAGGCCGCCTCCACGCAAGGCCAGGCCAGTTCATGCGCCATCACCGAATTCCGGTCGCGGAGCTGCTGCAGGTCCGCCAGGTCCATGTGACCGCTCTCCGCGATCTTCGTCAGGGCGCATTCACAATACTTCCGCACGTCCAGCACCGCGTCGATATCGTATTTGGCACTGTCCCGTGCGGCCTTCATGCAGGCCTCCATGCCGATCGAACGGCTGTTGCGACCGGCCTTCGCACCCAGTTGCGCGAACTGAGACAGTACGACGAAACCGAAGACGGAGAGGAACACGGCCCGCTGTGTGACCCCGGAGGGCCGGACACGGAACAAGCTGGCAACCAGCCAGACCAACCCGATGATGAGGGCCGGGAACAGGAACATCCCCAGCGCCGTCCCCAACGCGTAAGCCGCGCCATCCCGCCAATGACCGAGCCACGCTATCACGATCGCCAGGATGACGAGAATCGCCCAGACGTACCCTTTTATTCCCATTCCTCCGGGATGCTTATCGGTCCAATGGGCACCATGGGAAGGTCGTTCGGGCCTGCATGGCGGTCAGCCGATGACGATGCCCAACGTGACGTAGAAGGTGAAGTACTTCGCCTTTCCCTCCAGTTCGCCGGCGTCCTTGTATGCCCTGCTCAGGCCATAGCTGATACCCGCCTCGGCGCTCATCATCGCCAGGTCGAGTCCCGCGCCAGCGTCCATATTGAAGGAGCCGGCGTTGTAGTCATCCTTGTTGAACGCGATATCATCGTCCTTGCTGTCCACGCTCAGCAAGGCCTCATAGGTAGGACCGGCGTTGATGCGCAGCTTGAGGACACTCCGATGGATGAGGTCGTAGCCCACCAGCGCCTTGAATTTGGCGGTGGTGCGGATCAGGTTGTCCTCGATCACCGTGGTGTCGGTGAATGTGTACTTCACCGTGGTGGCGCTGCGTCCGAGATGGCCACCCGGCTGGAAGTAGAACCGGTCTCCGATCCGGAGGTCCAGGCCGAGCTGCATCCCCACATCCGCTTTTGATTCCACACCCGGCATGTCCTCGGTGAGATCGGTGAACACCACCCCCAACTGCGGATTCACTTTGAGCTGTGCGACACACGAACTGGCCAGGGCCAGCAACACGATCGGGAGCACGGACTTCAGCATGGCGGCTGGTTGATGGTCGGGAAGGTATGCACCGTAACCGTCCCCGGGAGCGTCTATACCCCGACCGGTCGCGCGCCAGGAATGGCCAAGGCCCGTGTTCCACCGAACCCCGATAGTCGGACCTTTGCGCCCCGAATGAAAACCCCTCGCCTGATCATCCTGGCCGCCGGGATCGGACTGGGTCCGTTGACGATGGCGCAATGCGGGCCGGTGATCAGCACCTTCCCCTATCAGGAAGGCTTTGAGACCGCGGAGGCTTGGACACATGGCGGCTCTGGCGACGATTGGGAATGGGGTACACCCGCGCATCCGCTGATCAATTCGGCGGGTGAGGGCTCGAAGAGCTGGTGCGTGGGAGGTCTCGCTGGGCAGTTCTATGAGTTCGACGCGCAGAGCTGGCTGATGAGTCCCTGCTTCGACTTTTCATCCCTCAATGATCCCTGGATCTCCTTCAAGATCTTCTGGGAAGTGGAGCGTACCTACGATGGTATGGTCCTGCAGTATTCGCTGGACCAGGGAAGCACGTGGCAGAATGTGGGTGCTTACGGTGATGCGGAGACCTGCTTGGACCAGAACTGGTACAACACGAACAACATCATCAACCTGGATGAGGCCATCCCCAAGCACGGATGGAGCGGCAGGGCGGGAGTTACCAGTGGTGGGTGCCAGGGAGGACAGGGGAGCGAGGAGTGGATCGCCGCCTCGCATTGTATGCAGGACCTGGGTGGAGAGCCGAGCGTGAGATTCCGCTTCCTGTTCGGTGCGGGCACCACGTGCAACAACTTCGATGGCATCGCCGTGGACGACATCTTGATCGGTGAGCCGCCTCCGCCGCAGGTGGGGTTGTCCTTTGACTGCATCGATGAGCAAGTCTCTTTCACGGCGGACGCGCCCTGTGCGACATCGATCCTGTGGGATTTCGGTGATCCGGGATCCGGCGCTTCCAACTCGGCTTCCGGGGCCAACGTCGTGCATGTTTATGCCGTTCCGGGGAACTACACGGCGACAGTGACCGTGCTGAGCCCTTGTGGGCCGCCGTTCACGCAGACCTTGGACGTGATCATCCTCGGGGTGGAGATCATCGCGACGAACGCGACATGCGGGCAACCCAACGGCTCGCTCGAAGCGCAGGTCACGGGCGGCGGCAGCCCGGTCGAGTTCGACTGGGAGCCCGGGGATGGAACGGGGCCGACGTACGATGGCCTCGTGCCCGGTAGCTATTCGCTCACCGTGTCCGGCGCGGGCATGTGCCCGGCTACGGCTTCGGTAACGGTGCAGAACGAGGGATCGATGCTTCAGGTGAATGTGTCGCACACCGATGTTCTGTGCAACGGTTCCAGTGATGGAACGGCCACGGTTGAAGTTTCGGGAAGCACGGCCAACATTTTCCTGTGGTCCCCGGCCGGTGGCGACGAAGCCGAAGCGACCGGGCTGCCAGCCGGCGAATACTCCGTGACCGTTACAGGCGATAATGGATGCGAGGTCACGCAGTCCGTCACGATCGATGAGCCGCAGGCGGTGGTCGTGGTCGTCGATCCGGAGGTCGGCTTGTGTGCGGGAGCTTCGGTGCTGCTGGATGCGGAGGCAAATGGTGGTGTGGGTGCCTTTGAACTCAGCTGGAGTCCGTCCGGTCCGGAGGTTTCACCGCAGCTGACCACCATCTACAGTGTGACCGCGACGGACGCGAACGGATGCACCTCGAACACGGCCACCATCACCGTGAACGTCAGTGCCGCGATCGTGCCAGCCCTCACCGTGGACGAGCCGAGCGGGTGTTCCGCGCATTGCGTCCAATTCACGGCGGGGCCGGTCGGCATGAATTCCTACAGCTTCGACTACGGGGATGGCTCCGTCGGCCCGGATGCCGCGCACTGCTATGTGCGGCCCGGCCTGTTCGACGTGGCGCTCACGGTCACCGACGATATCGGTTGTTCGGGATCAGCTGTCTTCTCCGGCCTGGTAGAAGCGCTGCCCGTACCGCACGCCGGATTCATCGCGCCCGCGACGATCATCGTCACCGAGAACCCGCTGCAGGTGGTGGATGCGTCGTCCGGTGGCGTGCGATGGGAGTGGGACTTCGATGGCGCGGCGGGCGATGACACTTCGGCGTTCCCTGTGGTGGACTTCCCCGCAGTGGATTGCTACACCCTGCGCCAGGTGCTGTTCAACGATGTGGGCTGCACGGATACGGCCACCGCCGAGGTGTGCATGGAGAATGAGTACGCGCTCTATGCCCCGAACGCGTTCACCCCGAACGGTGATGGGTTCAATGAGATCTTCGGCGTGGTGAGCAGCGTCCGTTCACCGGTCTCCTTCGTGTTCCGCGTGTTCGACCGTTGGGGCAAGGAGGTGTTCACCACCACCGATCCGCAGGAAGGCTGGAGCGGTGAAAAGGCCGAGAACGGCATCTACGCGTGGAACGTCGAACTGCGCGATTCGGAACACAAGCTGCGCAAGGCGTCCGGCCATGTGGTGCTGATCCGCTGAGGACGGCCTCAGTTGCCGGCCACCAACTTTTTCAGTTCGGTATAGACCCGGTGCATCGGCAGGCCCATCACCGTGTAGAAGCTGCCTTCGATGCGCTCCACACCCGTGTATCCGATCCAATCCTGCACACCGTAAGCGCCGGCCTTGTCGAACGGACGGTGTACACGCACGTAATAGGCGATCTCCTCTGCGGATAGTTCGCGGAAGCGCACCACGGCGATGTCCGAGAAGCTGACGATCCGCTCGGATGTGCGAAGACAAACACCCGTGATAACGCGATGATCGCGACCGCTGAGGATGCCGAGCATCCGGCGCGCATCCGCGTCGTCCACCGGTTTGTTCAGGAGGTGATCATCGATCAGCACGGTCGTGTCGGCGGTCACCAGCACCTGGTCAGCGGCGAGCGTTCCTTTCCAGGCCCCCGCCTTCTTGCGAGCGAGGTGCTCCGCTACCTCATCGTCAGGCATGCCGGCGGGGGGTGTCTCGTCCACATCAACGCTCGTGATCTCAACGGGCAGATCGAGGCCCTGCAACAGTTGGCGCCGCCTCGGCGAGGCCGAGGCCAGTACCAAACGCCAGTTCAGGAGAAGACTTGCGGGTTCCATAAGGTCAAGCGCAGCAGGAACGCATAGCAGATGGCGACCACCATGGCGGCCTTCACCAGGTTGCCCGCGGTGTTGTACTCGCGCCGGGTCATCGCGTTGTAAGTGAAACCCGCGGAGAGCAGAAGCGGTGCGATCACGATCAGGCCGATGTACCAATAGCTGATGCGGTCGTGGAGCAGGCCCATGCGCGCGTACAGCACGCAGACCAGCAACAGGCCCAGGTAGAGCATGGCGATGGCCTTGCCCCAGCGCAAACCCATCACGATGGGCAGGGTGCGGCAACCGTCGGCCTTGTCGCCCTTCACGTCCGCGAGGTCTTTCTGCAGCTCGCGCACCAACGTTGCGAGGAATGCGAACACGCCATAGCCCAGGATCCAGAACCACGGCTCGTTGAAATCGATGACCACCTTGATCTTGTCGCCCGCCATGTTCACCAGCCAGTTGTCGCGGGGATAGGTGAACGCCAACGCGCTGATCTCGTACAGCCCGACCGTGACCGGTACCAGCGCGCTCAAGAAGGCCACGGTCCCGTTGCCGATGAGGAAGGCCCGCTTCAACCGGACACTGTAGTACCACAAGGCGCCCACCGCGAACAGGGGGATCAAGGCCCACCTCAACTGCCCGCTGCGCCAAGCGACCAATACACCGAGCACCAGGCCCAGCCCGCTTAGAATGAGGTGGCCGAGCATGGCCACGCGGCGTTTCACCGTGCGGCCGACGATCAATTGGTCCGGCTTGTTCACCCGGTCGATCCGTGTATCGAAGTAGTCGTTGATGACGTTCCCGCCCGCGGCGATCAGGATGGTGCTCAGCACGAGCAGCCAGAAGTGCGTTTCGCTGAAGGCGTGCAGCAGGCGGTTCCCCGGGATCTCCGGGATGATCGCCTCGCTCGGCACCACGCTCGTGCTCTGGATGGCGGCGCTCGTATAGTCCAGCCATGCGCCCACGACGCCGTAGCGCATCGCCGCCATGGTGAGCACCATGATCAGCAGGTTCAGCGGGCGAGTGAGCTTGAGGAAGGCGAGCATCGTATGCGCCGAAGCGTTCGCGAAGGTGGTTGCTACCAGGTGTGCGCCTTCGCCGTGAGCCATTTGTCCTGCACCTTCATCGCCTGTTCCAGCAGGTCGCGCACGCAGCCCATGCCTCCGGGCCTGTGGCTGATGTATTTGCTGATCGCCTTCACTTCTTCCGCCGCATCGGCCGGGCAGCAGGGCAGGGCCACACGTGCCATCACGCGCAGGTCAGGTATGTCATCGCCCATGTACGCCGTGCGTGCCGGGTCCAGGCCCGCAGCGATCAGTTCATCGAGCTTGGCGCTCTTGTCGAACACATGGTAGTGGTACTCCTTCACGCCGAGGCGCTGGAAGCTCTGTTCCACGCCGTCGCTCTTCCCGCCGGTGATGATCACGATGCGCATGCCCTCCTTCATCGCGTGCTGCACCGCGTAGGCATCGCGGCTGTGGAAGGTCCGCACCGGATCGAGCCCGGGATAGAGCAGGACACGGTTGTCCGTGAAAACACCGTCCACATCGAAGAGGAAGGTGTCGATGTCAGCGAGGATCTCCTTGTACGTCTTCAATGCCATCGGTCGAGTGGCCGTACGCCTTCAGGATCATCGCGCTGAGCAGGGCGTAGGCGCGGCGAAGGTCGCTATCGAAAGCCAACTGATCCAGGTGTTTGCGGATGGAACGTGTATCCCCCCGTCGGGCAGGACCGGTCAAGGCATGTTCAGGACCGATGGTGCTCACATTGGTCGCGGTCGTGCGCCAGAGCGGCATCAGCAGATCGGGCGGTAGGTTCTCCTGCCGCAGCAATCGTTGTGCTTCGCGGATGAGGAATACGGGCAGGTTGCTTGTGATGGCCGCCGCGAGGTGCATGCGCTGCCGTTGCGCGTGGGTCAATTGCAGCACGCTCTCGCTGATCGAGCGCGCGAGCTTCAGGACGGTTTCCCGCGCCTGCGTAGTGTTGCCATCGACCATCAGCGGAATGTCCGAAAGGTCCGTGGGAGCGCCATGGCTGAGCGTCTGCACTGGCCACAACACAGCGCGGTGCTCGTGCGGAGCGAGCACGTCCATATCCACAGCGCCTGCCGTGTGCATCACAAGGCCGTTCGAGGGCTTCAGGCGCGCGCTCATTTCGGCGATGGCGTCATCGCTCGTGGCGATCACGGCGATGTCCGCCTCCGGCCAGTCCTGGTTCCAGCGGATCAAGGGACATTCGAGGAACCGCGACATGTCCGCCAGTTTCTGCGGGTCTCGCCCGGTGATACCGACGATGGAGTGACCTGCCTTGCGCATGGCATGGCCCAAGTGGTATGCCATGCGGCCGGTGCCGATGAGAAGGATGTTCATGTTCGAATGCGCTTGACCCTGCTCCATACCGCCATGCCCGAGCCCAACGCCATCAGCACACAACCGATCCACAGGATGTTGATGCCCGGGAAGAGGATGGCCTGCAGGATCACGAACTCGTGCTCGTACACGTTGATACCGATGGTGTCACCTTTCACGCTCGCGATGTCCAGCTTCACCCTCAGCGCGGGGATCTCGAAACCCTTGCTGCCCACGGGTTGGTCGAAGCGGTAGACGATCACCGGCTTGGCCTCGAACCAGCGCGTGGGGTCGTACAGGTCGCGCACCTTCAGGACGGGAGCGTATGCGACATATTCCGGCCCGAGGCGGCGCATGATCACGCTATCACGCACGGCGCGGATGCTGTCCACCACGATCACGCAGGTCGGGGTGAGGATGGTGTCGCCCACGTTCTTCTCGAACAAGCGCGGCGGCATGTAGTCCGTGCTGTCCTCCGGATCGAGCTTCGCATAGCGGATATGCGTGTAGAGATCACGGTGCGGCCAGTGCCGCGTGCTCGGTTCGGCCACATTGCCGAAGCGCGGGTTCAGTTGCACGAACGGCTCCAGCGAGAATTCCTTCGCCCCGGCGGTGGTGCTGCTCCATACCGGCGCGTGCCAGAACACGCTGTGCGCCGCGCTGTCCAACGGGTGCCAGTGCGCGGGCTGGTCCAGCAGGAAGCTGTTGCCGGCCACATGGTCGTCATTGGAAACGAAGATGGAATTGCGCACGCGCACCGTATCGCCCTGATGGAACCGCCGCGGTTCGGCCTTCAGGTAGTCCATGTCGAAGTGCAGGTTCACGCCCTCTTTGCGCGAGTTCGTGTACGTCACGAAGTGCTCACCGATGGGCACCGTGTCGCCCTTGTACAGCAGCATCTCCTCGTTGTCGTTGAACTCGTCGCTGAGCGTGTTGAGCATGGGCCCCTTCACGTTGCGGCTGATCGGCTCCTGGCGGCTGGTGCTGATCGTCGCGCCCAAGAGCACTAAGGCGAATCCGACGTGGGCCACGCTGGGACCGGCATTCTTCAAGGAACCCTTCAGGACTTTGAACAGGTACACCGCGTTCGCCAGCGCCGCGAAGACCGTGGCGAACAGCAGCGCGACCAGCGTGGCTTCCTTCCATTGGAAACGCAGCCACCACACGAGCAACGCCGTCACGATGGCGGCACCGAGGATGGACAGCGCCAATTCCCGCCAGAAGCGCCGCATGTCCGTGTTCTTGTAGCGCAGGTACTGGCCAACACCAACGAGCAACGACACGATGAACGCGAAGGGGATCTGCCACTTGTTGTAGTGGGGAATGGATTCCACCGGGGGTGCGCGCTTCACCGTATCACCGAGCCCTTCCAGCAGCAGGTTATACACAGGGATCGATGTGGTCCATGTGATCTGCACGGCGCTCAAGAGCAGCACCAATGATCCGATGAAGAGCCAGAACTCCCGACTGGTCCCGTCCTCCTCCGCCGTGTCCTTGAACTCGGTGCGTGAGAAGTAGGCGACCAGCGTCATCGCCAAGGTGAGCAGCCCGAAGAGCACGATGGCTGTGGGCAACTTGTCGATCAAGAAGCCCGCCAGCAGAAGGCCGATTCCGAGCAACAGGTAGTACTGGCGCAATTGCCGGTCGCGGTTCAGCATCGCCGTGCTGAGCGTCACGAACGTGAGGATGAGTACCAGCAATCCCGGCAACATGCCTTCCCCCGTGAAACTGTGGACGCTCGTATCGCCGAGCACTCCACTGCGCGTGAGGAAGGTGCTGTACAACACGAGCAGCCAAGTGCCCATCGCCAGCAGGAGCGTGGTGAAGACCGAGGTCTCCTTGCGTTTGTTGATCAGCAACAAGTGCCCGGTGCCCACCAGCACGATCCATGGGACCAGGGATCCGTTCTCTACGGGGTCCCACGCCCAGAAGCCCCCGAAACTCAGTGCCTCGTAGGCCCAGGCACCGCCCATCAGCACACCGGTACCCAGCACCATGATGCCGAAGAAGGTCCACGGCAGGGCAGGGGTCATCCAATCTTTCAAGCGGTTCTTCCACAGGCCCGCGATGGCGAAGCTGAAAGGCACCAAGGTGCTGGCGAAGCCGAGGAACAAGGTCGGCGGGTGGATCACCATCCAATAGTTCTGCAGCAGCGGGTTCAAACCCCGGCCGTCCTTGAACTGCGGGATCTTTGACAGGTATTCGGGCAGCGTCGTCCAAGGCATGCCCATGTTCTCGGGCAGCTCGCGGATCAGCAGAAAAGGGCTGCTACCGATGCGGATGTCGAAGATGTACACGCCCAAGAGCATCGAGGCGAGAAAGACCTGTGTGAGCGCGAAGACCGCCAACACCGGACCTTCCCACTCCTTCGAACGGAAGATCAGGATGTTGCCCAGCACCACGTTCCAGAAGGTGAAGAGCAGGAACGAGCCTTCCTGTCCCTCCCAAAAGCAACTGGCGATGTACTTCAACGGCATGGCCGAGTTGCTGTGCTTCCACACGTAGTCGAACTCGTACCAATGGTTGAAGAGCATCACGAACAAGGTGACCACGATGCCTACGACCGCCGCTGAATGCAGCCGGAAGAAGAGCCGGCCCATCGCGCGCCAGCCACTGTCCCCGTTAAGCGTGTGGAGCAGGTAACCGATACCGGCGAAGACGGCACTGACGAAGGAGACCAGCGTGAGCCAATGGCCCAGTTGCCCGGCGAAGGTGTGCTCGTTTAGGTAGGTCACTTCCGAAGTGGTTGAGTCGGCAGTGGGCAGTAGGCAGAAGGCAGAGAAAGATCCCAGGGATCTGGCTGCCTACTGCCTACTGCCTGCTGCCTGCGGTTCAACTGCCCCAAAGTTCCTACCCCGTGATCCTGTTCTCCTCGTTGTACTTGCTCGGGCACTTCAGCAGCATGTCCTTCGCGTGGAAGGTCCCATCCTTGCCCATGGACCCGATGAGCACCACGCGCTCGCTGCGGTCCAAGTCGTTCGGTTTGGGCATCGCAAGTTTCACCCGGCAGTTGCGTCCCTCCAGATCGTTGATGGAGAACTCCGTCAAACTTGAGTTCACGCTCGGCTCGTACACCACGGGCTGCGAACGGTCCAAGGTGCCTACGACGTGGAACTCCTCGCCCGGTTCGGCAGCCGCTTGTGTGACGTTCGCATAGGTGCTGCTGTCCATCATGGATCCCACCAGCATGGCCACGGCAACGGCGATGATCACGATGGCGATGATGTGGCTGCGTTTCATGGCTGCGTTCAGCGCTTGTTCACCTCCTTTTCCAAGCGGCTCACCTTGCGGTCCATAACGAACATCCATGTGGCGAGCCCGGTGATGAGCACCGCCACCACCGCTACGACCGTGTTGATCTTCCCGCTCTTGTACATGGTTTCCACCAGCCAGCTTTCCTGGCCTTGCTGCGCGAAGGTAGCCGCGCTGAAAAGGCTCGCGGTGATGAACATCACGGCCCTACTGATCGTTCGCATCGGAAAGTCGGTGTTGGAGGCGTAGCAGCCGGTTGCGCAGGTCGTACATCCAGACCCCGAACAGGATCCAGCCCAGGCAGGCGGGGTAGAAGACGGTGCGGAGGCGGTTGTCCAGATCGTAGATGTTGAAGGCCGGGTTACCGCCGTTGCCAGGGTGGAGGGAGTCGTTCAGGCGCGGCACGACGAAAATGAACAGCAGCAGGAAGGCAAAGGCGAAGATGTTGTAGATGGCAGCCAGTCGCGCGCGCTTGGCGGGTTCTGGAACACTGCCCCGGAGCACCATATAGGCCAGATAGATCAGCACGCCTGCCGCCGCACCATTCAATTTCGGGTCACTGCTCCACCATGTGCCCCACGCCACGCGAGCCCACAATGAACCTGAGATCAAGCCCAAGGCTCCGAACAGCATGCCGACTTGAACGGTTACCGCCGCCGACCGGTCGTCCTCCAAGCTGTTCGTGCGCAACACGAGTATGCTCTTCCACACGCCAATGGACGTCAGCACCACCATGGTGAACCACATGGGCACATGGAAAAATGAGTTGCGGATGCTCTCGTTAAGGATGTAGCGGTTGGGGAATGCGAAGTCCGGAGGCAGGGCCTTCCCACCGACACACGGTTGTTCCACAATGCCGGAACCAAGTCCCTCCGTATAGAAAGCTCCGAAGCGGGTGATCTGCCCATCGATGCTATTGAAAACCGCCAAGTCGGTCATGGAAGCGCGCATGCCCGCGGGGACATCGAAGGCGCTGCGGAGATGATCATCAGAAACCGCCGTAACACTCGATGCACAGACGCGCTGGCTGTCGTTAACCAGCCAAGCGTTCAATTGTCCATCCTGAAAGTGGGTGCCATAGCCCCAGACATCCACTTCAACAGGCCCAGGAGTGATGCGCGAAACAGAGGTTTGAACGATAGCGGGACCAAGCGGCGTGCGCAGACCAACGATCACTACGTACAGCAACAACACGGTTGCCAACACCTTCCACCAGAGGCCCTTCATCAGTCGCGCCAAAGGTAGGGGAAGAGGATAGCGGACAAGGCCACGGCGAGCACGTCGATCGCGAGCACGGCGAGGAGATAATTCCCGGCTACGGACCAGGCCACGCCATCCAATGCCAGCTTACTCGCTCGAAGGGTGGCCAGCAGCATCGGCAGCACGATCGGGAAGCCCAGGATCGCCATCAGCCCGAGGCCGCTGCCAGCGCGCGCCGCGATCGCAGCGATCAGTGTGAGCGCGCAGGCGAAGCCGATGGAACCCAACAGCACCGAACAGAAGAACAGCCCCAGATCCGCTTCCGCCAGCACGCGGTCACCGATGAACAGCGTGTAGGCCGCGAGACTCACCGCGCCGAGCACCACCATGGTCCCCGCGTTGTACACCGTGCGGGCCAGCACCACATTGCGCGGGTGCGCCAGGGTGTGCAGGTAGATCTGCCGTCCGCCTTCTTCCCGCTGGAAGGATCGCCCCAAGGCGTTGAACGCCGCGAACAGCACAATGATCCAGAACAGTGCATTCCACGTCGCTACGGTGTTCAGCTGCTTCACGCCGAGATAACAGGTGTACACGGTGCTCACCACGTACAGCGCCATGCTGCCCCACGCGTGCTTCTGTCGGCGATCCAGCCGCCATTCCAGTTGCAGCAAGGATGCGATCTCGTTGCGGTTCACGGCCGCGAAGCTATTCCGGGAGGCCAAGCCTTGAATGCGTTCGGGGTTCGAGGTTCAGACCGCTGTCCTGAACCTCGAACCCCGAACATTGAACGCGTGCCGGAATGCGCGTGCTATTTCT
>JAGODO010000241.1 GCA_017998165.1 Flavobacteriales bacterium
CTGTCACTCGATGCTGTCGTGAGAAGTAGCCCGACCAGCGCGACAACGATGCCGATGATCGACAGCACCGCGATGCGCTCATGGAAGAGAAGGACGATGCCGAGAACGGTAAGCACCAAACTCATCCGACCGGCGATGGTGGTGCGCGCGGCGCCGGCGAGTTGTGCGGAGAGGCCCTGGAGCGAAAAGATGCTGACGAACAAGACGCCCAACAGCGCGGACGGCATCCAGAGCAACGAGATGTCGCCGCCGCTCCACGGCGGATGGAGCACGAGCCCGCAAGCGAACGCGACCGCATAGTTGATGGTGATCGCCGGGAAGAGCGGAACGTCGTAACGTTCGAAGTACCGGAAGATCACCGCGAAGGCCGCTACGCACAGGGCGGTCAGGATCACCAGGCCCATGTTGTCTCCGGTGCGTTCCCGTTCACGAAAAAGTCGAAGCGATCACTTCCCTTTATCAGCGTGCGCAAGGGTTCCAGCCCGAACGCCGGAGCGCTCGTTCCACCGCCGAAGTTCACCGCACCGGTGATCACGCGCGCTTCGTTCCACAGCCCACGTGAAAGAAAATGCCCGAGCAGTTCCGCGCCGCCTTCCACCAGCACGGAACGCATCGAACGGCGTTGGAGTTCGTGGAGCAGCGCATCGATGGGGTCGTCATCCATGCCGATCACATGTTGTTCAATGGACACGTCGCCGCGCTGCGTTGCGGTGATGAGCAGGGCAGGAGCGGAGTTGTCGAAGACCCTTGAAGAGGAAGCTGCTTTGTTCTCGCGATCGACCACCACGCGCAACGGGTTCCTTGCTTCCACGTGCCTGACGGTGAGCGATGGATCGTCGTTCACCACCGTGCGGCTCCCTACCAGGATCGCTTGTTCTTCCGAACGCCAGCGATGAACCAGCACAGCCGTTTCCGCCGAACTGACGCGTGCGGTGCGACCGTGGTCATCAAGAAAGCCGTCAGCTGAGCGCGCCCACTTCAAGATGATGTATGGTCGCTCCTGTTCAATGCTGTGGATGAAGCGGCGGTTGAACCAGCGGCTCTCGTCGCGCAGCACATCCATCATCACTTCGATGCCTGCTTCGCGTGCGCGCGCGAGCCCTTCTCCTTTCACCAAGGGGTTCGGATCTTCGCAACCGACCACCAGCTTCTTCACACCGCGAGCGATGAGCCGGTCAACGCACGGTGGGGTCTTGCCATGGTGGGAACAGGGTTCCAGGTTCACGTACATCACAGCGTCCGATGGAACAGGTCTTTCGCCGAACGCACGCAGGCATTCCACTTCGGCATGCGGCCCACCGAACGAACGATGCCAGCCTTCAGCGAGAACACGATCGCCTTGCACCAGCACGGCACCGACCATCGGGTTGGGCGCGGCATGACCGGCTCCGTTGCGCGCCAGGTGGATGCACCGCCGCATGAAGAGTTCGTGGCCGCTCATGGGCGGCAAAGATGCGCGCCTAGACCAACCCCTCCCGCAACGCCAAACTCACCGCGCTGGCCACCGAGTGCACATGCAGCTTCTCGTAGATCCGCGCCACGTGCGAGTTCACGGTGGAGTAGGAGATGTTGTGCCGGGCACCGATCATCTTGTAGGTGAGGCCGTCCACCAGACCGCGCAGCACGTCCAGTTCGCGCTCGCTCAGGTGGAACTCCGAGGCGGCCGGGATCTGCGCCCGCTTGTTGAAGAAGCCCAGCACCTTGCGCGCCACGGTGGGCGTCATGGGTGAGCCGCCTTCGGCCAGTTCGTGCAAGCTCTCCATGAGGCGAGTGGGCGTGGTCTGCTTCAGGATGTAGCCATCGGCACCGGCCAGGATGGAGGCGAAGACCTTGTCCTCGTCCTCGAACACGGTCTGCATCAGTACACGCACGTTCGGGAACTGGCTCTTGATCAGCTCCACGCCCTTGATGCCGTTCACGTGCGGCATGTCGATGTCCATCAGCACCAGGTCCGGGCTGGTCTCCGCTACATGGCGCAGCACATCGCGGCAATCTTCGAACTGCCCCACGCATTGCATGGTGGGGTCCGTGCCGATGAGCAGGGCGAGCCCTTCACGCCGGTCGGCATTGTCGTCGAAGATCGCCACCTTCAGCATCGGGGGCAAAGCTACCCTGCCCGTTCGCCGCGAGGATCCATTGAATCTATTGGATCTGGCGTGCCATCGGGTTTTGCGCAATTCCGGGTCAAGCCCGGAATGACAAACTGAACAGGACGGGGATCGGGCGTCTGCCATCCGGCAGACGCCCGATCCCCGTCCATACGATGTTGTCACCCCGGCCTTGAGCCGGGGTCGCGAAGGTGCCAGAGCGCCTTGCTCACGGTTTGAACCGCAGCTCCACCGCCGTGCCTTCGCCGGGTGTTGAGGCCACGATCAGCTCCCCGCCCATCTCCTGGGCACGGGCTCGCATGTTGCCCAACCCATTGCCACCACCGCGTGGGTGTCCGTTGCCGTTTACAGGCGCTTCGAAACCCCTTCCGTTGTCTTGCACCAGCAGCACGATCTTCGACTGGTCGGTCCGGAGATGCACCACCAGCTTCGTGCGGCCGGAGTACTTCGCCGCGTTGTTCACCGCTTCCTTGAAGATGAGGTAGAGGTTCTTGCGCTGCAGCATGGTGAGCGGCCGTTGGCCCGCGGGCAGCTCGTTGGTGAAGACCAGTTCGAAGTCGCCGGCCTCGGCGATGCGGCCCGCGAATTCCTGCATGCGCTGCGCCACCAGCTGCAGGTCGTCGTTCTTGGAGTTCACGGCCCACACGATGTCGTTCATGCTCTCCATCATCTGGCTCGTGCTCTGGCTGATCCGGGTGAGCATGGCGCTCCGGGGGCCGCCCGCGGATCCGCTTTCGCGCATGGCCACTTCGCTGAAGAGGGCCACGCTGCTCAGGGTGGAGCCGATCTCGTCGTGCAGGTCGCGCGCGATGCGGTCGCGTACCAACGCGACCTTCAATGCTTGTGCGAGGCGGTACCGGTAGAAGCTGTAGAGCGCTCCCAGGAAAGCGACGATCGCGAAGCCCCGGAACCACCAGGTGCCCCACCATGGCGGGGCGATGATGAGCGTGATGGAAGCACCTTGCTCATCCCATACGCCTGCGCTGTTGGCGCTCTGCACCCGGAAGGTGAAGGTGCCGGGATCCAGGTGCGTGAAGGTGGCCTCATGCGCGGCACCCGCATCGATCCACGTGTCGCTGAAGCCTGCCAGTTGGTAGCGGTAGCGGTTCTTCTCCGGTGCCGTATGGTCCATGCACGCGAAGGCGATCGTGATCATGCGTTCGCTGTAAGGCAGTTCGATCGACGTGAGCGTGCTGATCGCCGCGGGCAGCGTGTACGCGCCAGTTCCGCTGTTGTCGGTGTGGTCAATGCGCACCGGCACGTTCATCAGCCTCAATCCGGTAAGCACTGTGGGTGATGGTGCGACCGGGGTGTAGAAATCCTCCGGATCGAAGGAGATGGTGCCTGCCGGACCCGAGAAGAAGAGGCGGCCATCACTGCTGGCAGCGAAGCCGTGCGTGTTGAACTCGTTGCTGAGCAGGCCGTCGGCACTGGTGAAGTGGGTGATGGCTTTGGTACGGGGATCGAAGCGGCACAGGCCCTGGTTGGTGCTGATCCACAGGTTGCGGTGCGCATCAGGCAGGATGCCGCAGATCATCTCGTTCGGCAAGCCATCGGCCATGGTGAAATACTCGGCCGCGCCGGTGCGCAGGTCCACCTTCGCCATACCCATGCCCTTGCTTCCCATCCAGGCGAAGTGTTGCGGATCGTCCGGGTCGAAACACAGGCTGATCACCCCGTGTGCGCCGACCACCGTGCTGTCTCCCGCGAAGGGCTGGTAGTGGCGCCAGGTCGCGTCGGAGGGATCCAGGGCGTAAACACCCCACGCGGTGCAGCACCACGCGGTGCCGTCATCGCGGACCATGAAGTGCGCGATGCCCCTGTTGCTGATGGAAAGAGGGCGCGGTAATTCGTATCGCCCGATCACCTTCGACGAACGCGTGTCGATCCGGTACAAGCAGCCGGGTATGCCCCAGTTGAGGCCGCTGGTGTCCAGCGCCGCGGCCACCCAGATGTCGTCCGCTCTTCCGGGGAAGACGAGGATCGGTGACTCGTTTCCGCGCAGCAACGCGGGAAAGGAGAGCCTTCCCGTCGGTTCCACCAAGGTCAACCGCCGTTTGGTGTCTGAGTGCTCTGCGGTACACGTCCAAGAGCGGCCTTGCGGGTCACGCGCATACGTTCCGTCGTGATCGAAAAGCCCTTGGCGCTTCACCGCCTGCTGTGCAGCGCCTGGCACCACCTTGCCCGACGGATGGTTCAGTTGTTCGCCGTGGACGTGGGCATACAGATAACCACCGTTGACCTCCGCGGATAGCACGGTCCACAGCCCCGGTTGCCGGTGGAAGAGTTGGCGTACGCGCCCGATCTTCAGCACGCCGAAACCGTTGGTGCCGATCCACACGTTGCCCGCGCGGTCCGCTGCCCATGAGGAGACCCCGCAATGTTCTGGCAGCGCCTGTCCGTTCATCAGCTCGATCTCGAGCTCTTCCACGCGACCGGTCATGGTCGATAGGCGGAACAGGCCAGCATTGTTGCTCACCCATACAGCGCCCAGCGCGCAGAGGTTCTGTCCAATGTTTTGGCCCGTTCTGCTCAGGATATGGGTTCGACCCGGTTCGGCGGTGCGTGCATTGAATGAGTTGACAGCATTACCCAACACGACATGAACAAGGCCCTGCTCCGCATCCACTAAGGGCGCATAACTGTTGATAGTTGGCCCTGGCGGCAGACCAAGCAGGCTTCGGCGCAGGGCACTGCCGCGTACCGGATCGGTCACGCACAGGAGCGAGTCGCGGAAGGTGATCCACAGGGCGCCCCGCTGGTCGCTCATCAACCCGCTGCACCTTTGGGGAAGGGTCAACTGCGGGAAGACCTTGCGTGGACGCTCGCTGTGCCAGGATCCATCGGCAGTGGAGGATCGAAGCGCATACAACTGGCCGTTGTGTGAGAATGCCCAAATATTTCCGTGTACGTCCTGACCAAAGCCTAAGGTGCCGGTGAACATGCCGGTGTCCGGCGTCGCGCGCATATCCACATGGGCGAAGCGTTCCGCGCGCGGGTCGTACCGATCGATGCGCCCGCTTTCGGTGCCGATCCACAGGTAGCCGTCGCGGTCCTCGAAGAGGGCCACGATGATGTTGTCGCTCAAGGAGCCGCTGTCCGCCGCATCATGGCGGAACACCGTGAAGGCGTATCCATCGCTGCGGGTCAATCCATCGCGCGTACCGAACCACAGGTGGCCGCTGCGGTCCTGCAGGATCGCCTGCGTCATGCCGGCGGGCAGGCCATCATCCACGGTGATGAGCTCTGCGAGGAGGCGGACGGTGTCCGGTGGGGTTTGGGCCTGGGCACTCACAGCGCCGACCAACACGCCGAACAGGAAATAGCCGCACGTGCGTGGGAAGAATCGACTTGAACGAGAGAGACTTGGCATGGAGAGCGACGGCAAAATAGGGCGTGGGTCGGGATCACCGATCGATACAAGATCCAATACATCTCTCTATTGCGGTAGGGCAGGCCTCCCGGTTGCTTTGCCACGTCGATGGCATGATCATTCAACGCGGCTCAGAACATCACCAACCCTCCCGACCCACATGAGAAGACGAACACTTCCACTCCTGATACCCCTGCTGGCAGGTTCTGCCTGCTGGGCACAAAGCACCT
>JAGODO010000242.1 GCA_017998165.1 Flavobacteriales bacterium
GCTATCACGGCATCAACGATGAGGTGATCATCCGCGGCAGCAAGAGCAAGAAGAGCTATCCCGGTGCGCCGGGCATCATGCCGCAGGCCGTGGAGAACATGCTGATCCTCGACTACGGCACGCCAGAAAGCCTCGAGATCATCAAGCAACGTTGCCACGAAGCGGCAGCCGTGCTGGTGGAGCCGGTACAAAGCCGCCGCATGGAATTCCGTCCCGTGGATTTCCTGCACGAGGTGCGCCGTATCACCCAAGAGAACGGGGCCGCGCTGATCTTCGATGAGGTCATAACGGGATTCCGGATGCACCAGAACGGCGCCCAAGGCCTCTTCGGGATACAAGCCGATATCGGCACGTACGGCAAGGTGATCGGTGGTGGTATGCCCATCGGCGCGATGATCGGCAAGAGCGAATGGATGGACGCGCTGGATGGCGGCCATTGGCAGTTCGGCGATGACAGCGTACCGCCCGCTGGGGTGACCTATTTCGCAGGGACGTTCGTGCGGCACCCGCTCACGCTCGCCGCGATGAAAGCCGTGCTCGTCCACATGAAAGAGCAAGGGCCCGCCTTGCAGGAGCGCCTCAACGACCTCACCGAAGGCATGGTGGACCGCGTGAACGGGATCTTCGACAAGTACGTGCTCCCCTATCGCTGGGTCACCTTCGGCAGCGCGTTCAAAACGAAGTACGACGAGAGCGTCAACTACACCGAGCTGTTCTTCATGCTCATGCGTTATCACGGTGTGCATGTGCTCGACTTCCCGCACTTCCTCACCACGGCGCACACGAAAGAGGATGTCGAGAGTATCATCGCCGCCGTTGAGAAGACCTGCATCGAACTGCGCGCCTCCCGCTTCATGCCCGAGCGCACCTATCCGATCGAGCGCGTGAACCGCGTGCTGAACGGACAGACCCGCAAGCTCCGCGAACGGGTGATCAAGGCCAGCGAGCCGCCGGTCCCGAACGCACGTCTCGGACGCACGCGCAAGGGCGACCCCGCATGGTTCGTGCCCGACCCGCACCGCCAGGGGCAATACCTCATGCTGACGACCGAGGACGAATACTGACCCGATCATCAACGCATCCGATACGAACGATACATCCCTGATCGCCAGCAATGGAGAAATTCATTCCCGAGATCAAGTACACGCCGGTGGACTTCGACCCGTTCGCCGGAGAAGCCATCGAGCGGACCGTGCCCAGCACGGAGGCACAGCGTGAAGTGTTCATCGCTTCGCAGATGGGCAACGAGGCCTCCTGCGCCTACAACGAATCCGTCTCGCTCGAGCTGAAGGGCGCGCTGGATGCCACCGCGATGGAAGAGAGCATCGCGCGGCTGGTGCAACGGCATGAGGCGCTGCGCGGCTGCATGAGCTCCGACGGCATGCGCGTGATCGTACACGACCGGTCCGATATCCGCCTGCAGCACGCCGACCTCTCCGTGGTGCCGCCACAACAGCGTCCGCAAAAGCTGGAGGCGATCGCGGAAAAGGACATGACCACGCCGTTCGACCTGTTGAACGGCCCGGTGTTGCGCGCACTCCTGATCAAGCTGGCCCCGGAGGAACATCTCCTGCGCCTGACCGGTCACCATGTGCTCGTGGACGGCTGGAGCCTGGGCATCATGATGGCCGACATCAGCAAGCTGTACGCCGGAGCGCCCTTGGAGGAAGCCGTGCCGTTCAGCGATTTCGCGATCGCCGTGATCGACCACGCGAAGAGCGACGATCATGCGCGCACCGAACGCTTCTGGCTCGATCAGTTCAACGGCACCACACCGCGCCTTGACCTGCCCACGGACAAGCCGCGCCCGCGGATGAAGACCTACGTCGGCGACCGCATCGATATCGAACTGGATGCCGAGCTCACACGCAAACTGAAGGAGCTGGCTACGCGCAGTGGTGCCAGCCTTGTGACCACGCTGCTGACGTGCTTCGAGATGCTCATCCACCACATCACCGGCCAGACCGACCTGGTGGTGGGGTTGCCGGCGGCCGGGCAGAACGACTTCGGCATGAAGCAACTCGTGGGGCACTGCGTGAACCTGCTCGCCCTGCGAAGCCACATCGATGAGGACCGCCCGTTCGTGGAACACCTCAAGGAACGCCGCAGCGCGGTGCTCGATGCGAGCGACAACCAGAAGTACACCTTCGGCACGCTCGTACGGAAACTGAACGTGCCACGCGAGGCCGGACGCGTACCCTTGGTACCGGCCGTGTTCAACGTGGACATGAACATGGACGATGGCGTCGCTTTCGCGGGACTCGCACATCGGTTCATCAGCAATCCACGCCGCTTCGAGAACTTCGAATTGTTCCTCAACGCCACCGGCTCGGAAAAGCACCTCACGCTCGAGTGGAGCTACAACACGGACCTGTTCACCGAGCAGACCGTCAGGGGCTGGATGCGCGACCTGCAGGGGATCATCGAACGCGCCCACGCGGCACCATCACAGCGCATCTCCGCGCTGGTCTCCCCACCACCACTGGACAAGGATGCGCCGCTGCCACCGAAGAACTGGAGCGGCGGTCTTTCGCCCTATCCGCGTGAGACCATGGATGCGCTGTTCGAACGCGTCTGCGACCGGCATCCGGACAACATCGCGGTGGAGATCAACGATCAGCGCGTCACCTACGCCCGCTTGCGGAAGCTTGTTGACACGCTCGCTGCCGAGCTTGTCCACCTGGGCTTGAAGCAAGGCGACCCCGTCGGCATCTGCCTGGACCGGTCCATCGCTACGCAAACGGCCATGCTCGCGGTGCTGAAAGCGGGCGGGTGTTATGTACCCTTCGATCTCTCCTATCCCGAAGAGCGCATCCGCTACATGCTGGAGGACGCGAAGCCGAGGTACATGCTCACGCACAAGCACCTGCTGCCCCAGCTCGTCGCGTGCGCGGACCGTGCCGTTCTGCTGGACGCCGTGGGCGCCGCGGAAGACGGAGAGTTCGCCGTTCGTCCGGCCCCGGCCCGCCACCACGGGCCTGACAGCCCGGCGTACATCCTGTACACGAGCGGCAGTACCGGCAACCCGAAAGGCGTGGTGGTTCCGCACCGTGGTGTCGTGCGCCTGGTGCGGGACCAGAACTACATGCCCTTCGCCGCGGACCAGGTCTTCCTGCAGATGGGCAACCTCTGCTTCGATGCCAGCACATTCGAGATCTGGGGCGCCCTGCTCAACGGCGCTCGATTGGTGATACAGCCACAGCAGAAGGCCACGTTGCGTGAGATCGCCGAGGTGCTCCGCAAGCACAAGGTCACTACCGTGCTCTTCCCGACCGGATTGTTCAACATGCTGGTGGACGAACAACTGGATGACCTGCGCGGACTGAAACACCTGGTGACGGGAGGCGACACGATGAGCCCGGCGCACGCGCGGAAAGCGTTGAGGACCTTGGGGCCTGGCGTGCTCGTGAACGCCTATGGTCCCACCGAGAACAGTGTTATCGTGACCTGTCATGCGGTGGATGATGAGACCCAGTTGAGCGCTTCAGTACCCATCGGAAAGCCCATCGCGAACACCGAGGCCTACATCCTCGATCCCGCCATGCGCCCTGTGCCGGTCGGGGTGGCCGGAGAACTTTATGCCGGCGGGGACGGGGTCGCGCTCGGTTATTGGGAACGGTCCGACCTGACCGCGGAGAAATTCGTGAGTGACCCCTTCAGCGGCCGGCCAGGCGCGCGTCTTTACCGGACCGGCGACATGGCCCGCTGGCGGAACGACGGGACCATCGAATTCCTCGGTCGGGCCGACACGCAGGTGAAACTCCGCGGCTTCCGCATCGAACTGGGCGAGATCGAGAACGCCATGGACCCCACGCGCAGGTTGAAGGACCGCGTGGTGATCTGCCGCGAGGATGTGCCCGGTGACAAGCAGCTCGTGGCTTATCTGGTGCCCAAAGACAACGCGCTGCCGCACGAGGAGCTCATCAAGGACGTGCGCGAGCATCTGCGCTTGACCCTGCCGGACCACATGATACCTACGGCCTTCGTGGTACTGCCCTCATTCCCCTTGAACCAGAGCGGCAAGGTGGACCGGAAGGCGCTGCCCAAGCCCGACCATACCGCGCCCGTCCTCCGCGCCAAGCATGTGGCACCCCGCACCGGGGTGGAGAAGGAACTCGCCACCATCTGGGGCTCCGTGCTCGGCATCGCGGACGTTGGTGTACACGACAATTTCTTCGATGTCGGGGGCCATTCGCTCACGGGCATACAGCTGCTCACCCGCGTGGAACAACGCTTCAACAAGGCGATCCCGTTGAAGAACCTCTTCGTCGCACCCACGATCGCGCTCATGGCGGAGCTGATCCAGGAAAAGAAAACGCTCCCGGCCTTCACGCATCTGGTACCCGTTCAGCCGGAAGGCGAACGGCTTCCCATCTTCTGCGTACATGGCGATGAAGCCAACAACTTCCTGCCGAAATACCTGGGCCCGGACCAGCCTTTCTACGCCATCTCACACCAGGGCGAGGACGGCAAGCCCATCCGCCTGACCACGGTCGAGTCCATGGCCGAACAGTTCATCCGGGAGATCCGCCTGGTGCAGCCGCATGGGCCCTACCAGTTGAGCGGATACTCGTTCGGTGGCATCATCGCCTACGAGATCGCGCAGCAGCTGTTGAAGTCCGGAGAAGACGTTCCGGTGCTGGTCCTGTTCGATACGTACGACCCGAAGGAGTACATCGCCGTTTCCAAACGGGAAGCCCCGCTGCATTTGCCGCTCAAGGCCGGCGTAGTGAGGCGCATGGCCAAATTCTTCTTCGATCGGGGTCATGACCTTCCGGTGAAACTCCGACACACGTACATCATCGACACCTACAACCGGGCGATCAGCGAGTACGAGGTCATCCCGTACAGCGGGCACATCACCCTGCTGCGCACTGCGGATAGCAGCGGACCGGCGGATATGGGCTGGGGGGGCTTGGCCCGTGGAGGTGTGAACGTCCGCGCGGTGTCCGGCAACCACTACAACATGGTGAAAGAACCCCATGTGGCCCGCATCGCCGAGGAATTGAAAAAGGTGATCGAGGCGCATCATCACGAACGGACCGCACACACCGGGTAGGGCATGCGCGAGCGATCGTTCCGGATGAAGCGGATGGGGATCGTACCCTGAGCGGGCAGCACGATGGCCGATCCTTCGCACCGCACGCTCGTGGTCCACTGCCCCCCGGTAAGTACACTGCTGCCCGCTCACCCCGCACCGGTCGCGGTGCCGACCGCCGGCGCCGTACACATCTGGTACGCGACGCTCGACTCGCTGCGTCCCCGGCACTCCGAACTGCACGAGTTGCTCGACCCGGCGGAACGGGAACGCTCCGAACGTTTCCGCTTCGACACGGACCGGGAGCGTTTCATCCTCGGGCACGGCCTCTTGCGCTCGCTGCTGGGGAAATACCTCAAGCGCGATGGTTCGCTGGTGCGCATGGCGCGCGGCACCTTCGGAAAGCCGTATCTCGAGCGCAAGGAGCTCCGCTTCAGCTTCAGCGATACCAAGGACGCGATATTGGTGGCATTCGCGACCGGATCGGAGATCGGCGCTGATATCGAGACCATGCACCGCGTCGTGGACCACGATGCGGTGAGCGAGCACTATTTCACTCCGCCCGAGATCAAGCTGATCGCGGCCGCCGGGCCCGATGCCAAACGACGCTTCCTCGAATACTGGACCCGCAAAGAGGCCGTACTGAAAGCCAGCGGTGTCGGCA